>JAIDHZ010000006.1 GCA_029052995.1 Lachnospiraceae bacterium
GATCGTTTATTATACAAAACATATAAAAAATATAAAATTGTATTTCTATTCGTTATTTTTTTACATATTTTTTATTCTGCTCCCTATATTCATTTTTTTTCTTTTTGGATATTCCTTTCAACCGGTTTATTCGATTATTAAAGGTTTCCGTAAAACAATCAGATCCATTTTCCAGGCTTTTTATCATTTCGGAAAGACTGTCCTTTGTTTCATTTAATAAAAATGACGGATTTGAATATCCTAGCTTTGTGCGCTGTTGTTCGTATGCAATTACATTTTCAAAATAATTCGGAATTTGTGTGAGCAGGCTCAGATATACTTTGATATCGCTTTCTGAACGCAGCGGGTATTCTGACAGGGTAATGGGGAGATTTGCCTGTACACCGGACTGGCTGCCAAGCAGTCTTTCGTAATAAGCGTAGTCCGCCAGATTCTTACTCAAGTCAAAATCCTTTTGCAGAAGCCTGTAGGTAATCTGAGCTTCCCTGCTTAAGGAATTATAATCAAAGGAGTTAAGCCGGTCGGAAAGAGAGGAAAGTAGTTTTTGTTGTGTTTTGTTTTCGTTTTCCTTATCATATTGTGAATTTGAAAATGTGGACAGGGTGGGGGTAAGGGATGGAATATGGTAGAGGGAAGGCTCTTTTAATGTATAGGCCGTGGTAATAGAGTCTGATGTTACCTCATAACAGAACAGGGAATTGCAAAAGCTTTCAAAGTCTTTGTCATCCTGCATTTTTTCCAGTAGATTTGCGTGATAGCGGTCATTTTCAATGGGTACAGAAAAATGTTTGACAAGGAAAATGCCTGCAATAAACAGAAGAGCAAGAACAGATATTAAAAGGACAGGATGTTTACGGTGCAAGTGATGCAGCATGGGAAATCCCTCTTTTATTTCGTTCATACATTTTATGATATGGAGCAAAAAATATGACAAAATGTACAAAGTAAGAGGCTTCAATGATTTATTACAATATGGGTTTCAACTGTTCGGGGGTATTGGGCATTTTACGCATAATTGGATTTTTCCAGCTGACGAAGAAACTCTTACTGACAGAAAAGCTGTAAGTATAATTGATAGCTTCTGCCACTCTCGGCAGCTTTGTTCTTTAATCGTGCAGGCAAGGATGCAGAGATTACACGGTTAGGGAAAACATTGTCTTTTTCGTTATACTCTGATATAATTTCATTAATATAACACAACAGAATACATAGAGAATCCGACATATATGAAGCATCCGGGAAGAACATGTTTGCCACACAGATTATCGTGTCAAAGGAGCTTACGGAGGGATGAACATATCTGGCTGAATTCCTTAAGACGGGACATTACAAAAGAAACCTATAAGAAGCTTTTGCTGACAATCGGCAGGTTAAACGGCCGGGAACGGGAAATATATGGAGAAGCCGTGCTGGAAGTGGTATCCGGCGCAAACAACAGCAGTATTGAAAAATGGAAGGAGGAAGCGGAAATGTGTGCAACATTAGAGAGAATCATAGCAAATAACGGTGGGTGACAACTCTTTGTTTTATTATATGGCAATTAAGAATTCCAAAAGTTTTTTATTAGAATGTGCAGAGATTAAAATGACAGGGAAGAGTAGAAAGTATGTCTGCTGATGCAATTTATAATCGAAGAAGTATACGAAAATACAAACCCGACAAAGTGTCTGTAGATATCCTGAATAAAATTCTGGATGCAGGCAGGGTTGCCCCTTCGGGAAAGAATAAACAGCCGTGGAAATTCCTTGTATACGGTGGAGAGAAGAAGGCAGAGCTGTTAGCCGCTATGCAATCCGGTATTAACCGGGAGAAAAAGGGGGAGGCACTTTTGCCGGCGTCACGATTGGGTTTGCCGGATGCATGGAATACCCTGCGTATTATGAAGGAAGCACCGATTGTTGTTATGGTGTTAAATACCAGTGGCAAAAGTCCCTTTGAAAATATTACAGCGGATGAAAGAGTAACCGAAATTGTGGATACACTTTCGATTGGAGCTGCAGTTGAAAATATGCTGTTAAGGGCAGAGGACTTAGGAATAGGAACGTTATGGATTGCCAATACCTGTTTTGCTTATCCAGAGCTTACCGGGTATATGAATATTAAGGGTCAGTTGGTGGGAGCAGTTGCATTGGGATATGCTAATGAGATACCGGAGGTAAGACCAAGAAAACGGCTTGAAGATATTGCAGAGTATTATTTTTGACAATTTCTGCTTGCCTATATTAAATGGTGAACGCTGAATTTTTTGATCCGTTCTTGACACGGACGGCATTATTTAATATAATAAACATTATTCATAAATGCAGAAGCGATGATAAGAAGAGTAGATTGGGAAAGCTTTTAACAGAGAACCTGGGAAGCTGAGAGCAGGGGAAAGTGGAACAATTGAAGATGGTCTTTGAGCTTTTTCTGTGAGGAGAGCAGAGCATTACATATTACATTATGTGGGATGTTCTATAAGATAAGCAGACTCTAAGCAGAAAACGGGAGCACCCGTTACAGTGTAAGCTGGTAACTGCCAGTTGGTAAGATCGGCATAGTGATATGCAGATGAATTAAAGTGGTACCGTGAGCTATAGGCTCGCCTTTAAGTTTTATTAAGGGCGGGCTTTTTTGATTGAATAGGAAAAGATATCCTGTTTAGTCAACAACCCTGCTGCATTCGCCAAATGCTGCTTTGCAGCGCTTGGCTCATTGCTTGCGGGAATCAGAAAGTGCTAAGGGTTGTATCACGCTGCGGCGCATAAAATATGCCGCACAGGAAATTTAGAAATGGAGGGCAACAAAATGGCAAAAAAACCGTATTACATTACCACTGCGATTGCTTACACATCAGGTAAGCCGCATATTGGTAACACCTATGAGATTGTGCTTGCAGACAGTATTGCAAGATACAAGAGATTTGTGGGGTATGATGTTCGTTTTCAGACAGGAACAGACGAGCATGGACAGAAAATTGAGTTAAAGGCGGAAGAGGCAGGGATTACACCAAAGGAATTCGTAGATAATACAGCAGGTGAGATTAAGCGGATTTGGGATTTAATGAACACATCATATGACAAGTTTATCCGTACAACTGATGCTGACCACGAGGTACAGGTACAGAAGATATTCAAAAAGCTTTACGATAAAGGTGATATATATAAAGGATATTATGAAGGTATGTATTGTACACCCTGTGAATCATTTTTTACAGAGTCACAGCTGGTAGACGGCAAATGCCCGGATTGCGGAAGAGAGGTGCAGCCTGCAAAGGAGGAAGCATATTTCTTTAAAATGAGTAATTATCAGGGTAAACTGATTGAATATATTAATGCCCATCCGGAATTTATCCAGCCGGAGTCTCGTAAAAATGAGATGATGAATAATTTCCTGTTGCCGGGACTTCAGGATCTTTGCGTATCGCGTACATCATTTAAATGGGGTATTCCGGTAGATTTCGATCCGGGGCATGTAGTATATGTATGGATTGACGCACTTACTAACTATATTACAGGTCTTGGATTCAATTTGGACGGGCCAAATGATAAGTTGTTTAACAAGTATTGGCCCTGTAATCTTCATTTGATTGGTAAGGATATTTTAAGATTCCATACGATTTACTGGCCAATTATGCTGATGGCGTTGGATTTGCCATTGCCAAAACAGATATTTGGACATCCGTGGCTGCTTCAAAGTGATGGAAAGATGAGTAAGTCCAAGGGTAATGTGATATATGCCGATGATTTGGTTTCCATATTTGGTGTAGATGCTGTTCGTTATTTTGTATTGCATGAGATGCCATTTGAAAATGACGGTGTAATTAGCTGGGAGCTTGTGGTTGAAAGGTTGAATTCTGACCTTGCCAATACCCTTGGCAATCTTGTAAACCGTACTATATCCATGTCAAACAAATATTTTGGAGGGGAAGTATGTAACAAGAAGGAAGAAGCGGATATTGACAAGGAGCTCATTGATTATGTATTGGATACCAGAATGCGTGTACATTCCTGTATGGATAAGCTGCGTGTGGCAGATGCTATAACTGAGATTTTTAATCTTTTTAAGCGCTGTAACAAATATATTGATGAAACAATGCCTTGGGCGATTGCGAAGGAGGAGGATCAGCAGGATCGTCTTGCAACCGTACTTTACAATTTAGTAGAGAGTATTGTGATTGGTGCAACCCTGTTAGAGCCATTTATGCCGGAAACTTCGGAAAAGATTTTGGAACAGTTAAATGCACCAAAGCGTAAGGTAAATGATTTGGTGAGATTTGGCGGATACAAATCCGGTACAAAGGTAACTGACAAGCCGGAGATTTTATTTGCAAGATTAGATCTTGATGAGGTTATGGCAAAGGTAGAGGAAATGCAGCCAAAGCCGGAGCCTGAAACACATATGGATGACAATACAGGTATTGACATTGAGAAAAAAGAAGAGATTACCATAGAGGATTTTGATAAACTTCAACTGCAGGTAGGTGAAGTGATTGCATGTGAAGAAGTGAAAGATTCCAAGAAATTATTATGTTCCCAGGTGAAGATTGGCAGTGAGGTAAGGCAGATTGTATCTGGTATTAAGGCTCATTATTCACCAAAGGATATGGTAGGAAAGAGAGTAATTGTTGTAACAAATCTAAAAACGGCAGAGCTTGCAGGTGTGGAATCCCAGGGAATGATTCTCTGTGCAGAGGATGCAGATGGTAACCTTGCACTTGTGACAACGGAAAAACCGATGCCTAATGGTGCGGAGGTCTGCTGAGATTAGAAGATTGATTTAATAAAGTGTTGACTAAAAATGTGGATATAAATGTCCCAAGCCGCCGGACTAGCATTACAAATGCCCGGCGGCTTGGTGTTATTTATCCATATGGGTAACTCATGGATTTGTTATTCTGTTGTTTCTGTTATGTACATTCAATCAAACCCATTTAAATTATGATTGTTTTTGCTCCTGCCCTATGGTAGAATACTCCACAAGGACAACCGTGTTGCAGGGTGGGCTGACCTCTCATTTTTACAGAATGGGGGTGATGCCTATGAAAAATCAGAATAACCATCATTTTGATTTTAAGGATTTAATGACCTTTGGTCTTTTCCTTTTGGCATTGCTTACATTCGTTTTTACGTTTTGTAGGTAGCCATACATAGAAAAACCACCCCTAAACTTTGGCGAGCAAAAGGGTGATTTTTCTATCTGATTAACTTGTCAACCCACCTTGTGGGCGGTTGTTTCTTTTATATTTCTAATTTAACATGCCTCTCTTGTTTTTTCAAGAATAAAATCTTTTTCCATTACAATTTATTTCTCTAAACTTTTAATTTTCAGGAACAGCAGCATCTTCCTGAGTTGAAGTATCTGCTTCTTCACTGCCTTCCTCCACAGGAACAGTAGGCTGATCATTTGCTCTTACATATAAAATGTTAGAATCAATGTTAATAAAATCTTCATCTGATATTGAATAGTAATCATCTGAAAAAACGACCGGAATCTCCAATACTACCGGGTCAAGATAGCCGGGATTTCTGGCAGTATTTTCTAAAATTTTAATTATGCCGTCTGCAAATTCGGCTTCATACTCTTCTTCTGTTGTATCGTTGAAATCGCCATCTTCTACTCTGGAATTAAAATTTTCAATATAAGACACAACATCATCATAGGATGCTTCCAAAGTGTCCAGTGGGGATATTGTAAGTTCAATTGTGTAGCTGTCACTGTCTTTGTCATGCTTGACATCTGTTACTTCGTACTTTGCATTGGCAAACAGGGTTTGTGCAAGATAATAAAATTCTGAAAGAATTGTACCGTCATCTACTTCTTTGACACCATAATAATTCATTAAATTATGTGCCTGATAATCCATGTTACTAACATATACTGCTTCCGCATCTTCCTGGCTGACACCGGTCAGAGTTATATAATCCTTAGAATTATTTTTATAATTAATATCTAATAAGCTTGTAATATAACGGGAATATACTTTGGCCCGGCTGTCAAATAAGCTACAGCCTGTCAGGGATAAAATCATCACACACACCAGAAAAAGTGCGGATTGTTTCTTAATAAATGCTTTCATATATATTAGCCTCCTAGCCCATGTCTTAGTAATAAAAAATACACAATGCTATTGTAGCACATTTTAAGCAGTGTGTCTATTTAAACAGAATGCCATCTTTAGTAAATTGTGATTGCTGAAAAGCCGTTTTTTTGGGTTGAAAGTAAATTTTATGTGTAAAAAAGCACTAAAACGAACTTTCAGAAGAAAATATGACCATTTCGACAGTATTCTACAAAATATTACAAAAAATGATTTATAATAAAAAATAATTGTAATAAATCTACATATAAATTTATTCGTCAATTTATGGTGAATATAATGAACGAATGGAAGGAACATGTAGTTATATAAAACAGGGGGGATACAAATGAAGAAAAAAATATTTTTTGCAACGGCAGGTATGTGTTTTATTTTAAATTCGGTTTTTTACAATGTAGTTTCAGAAAATCATTTACTGCCCGATAATGTGGGTTATGTCTATGCACAGAACCAGATGGTTCAGTATACATATGATGCTCTGGGCAGGATAATATCGGTCAAATATCCGGATGGAACAAAAATAATATATACTTATGATGCAAACGGTAATATTTTATCCTGTGAAAAAGTAAAGGAGCAGGCAAATCCCGGAGGGGAAGACCCGTCAGGAGGAAACCAGCCCGGGGAAACGCCGTCAGGAGGGGAACAGCCGGGAGAAAATCCATCCGGGGGAAACCAGTCTGACAACAGCAGCAAACCAAATGAGACCAATCCGGGTAATAGTAATTCAAGTACTGTCGAAAAGCCCGTAGTGTCAAATCCTTCAAAGACTACGGCAGCGGATATAAAGAATTATAATAAATTCAAAAAGAGAAAACCTGTAATCAAGTCACTTAAAAAAACTAAAAGCAAAAAGAAATACTACTTAAATATTAAGATTAAGCAGGTAAATAAGAAGGGTCTTTATGGTGAAAGCATATACCAGATAAAATATGCAGACAATAATAAGTTTAAAAAGGCAAAGACGGTGAAGGTAACCAGAAATAAAAAAAGTTCCATTACAGGTAAGAAGTGGAAGGTAAAAAAGGGAAAAACCTATTATGTTAAGGTACGAGCCGGTATGAAGACAAAAACCGGAAAGACAATTTACACAAAGTACAGTAAAGTGAAAAAGATAAAAATATAGAAGTCTGCATTAAAGTTGAGAAGGGGGATACACATATGATGAGAAAAGGAAAAATAACAAAAAAGGCACTGGCATGGATAATGTTAGTTGTTATGGGAGTCAATTGTTTTGGAAATGCGGTTCCGGCATCTTTATCAAGGGTTCATGCTGTGGATTATGAAATAGCCAGCGAAGAGGCAGAGGAAGAAATACGTGCAGCAGAACAGGC
Source organism: Lachnospiraceae bacterium (assembly GCA_029052995.1). Classification (GTDB taxonomy): domain Bacteria; phylum Bacillota; class Clostridia; order Lachnospirales; family Lachnospiraceae; genus CAG-590. The sequence goes on from JAIDHZ010000006.1 coordinate 7,414, forward strand.
GGCCGGAATAGGGCAGGCAGATGAAGAAGGAGAAGGGGCAGCGGAGGAACAGGCAGCAGAACAAACCACAGAACAGACTGTGGAACAAACCGTGGAAGAGGAAAATAATGTATATGAAGCACAGGAAAATCAGGTGGAAGAAGAGGAAACGGCATCATATGAAGACCTGACCATATCATCAGAAACAAAAATGACGCAGGATATGGAAGTAGGAAATCTTACAGTTAACAGTACGCTTCACCTGAATGGTTACCGTTTAATTGTGCATGGGAACCTTACCATTAATTCCAATCTATATATGGAAGAGGGTTATGTAAGCGTGGATGGCTCGTTTCAGGAGCTGTATAGAGCCTGTATATACATGGCATCACCAAATGACTGTATTGATGTGGCAGGCAATTATATTTATAATTCTAAATATTATGAGAGTGGCAGAACCATGAAACAGGGTACGGTGATAATCGGCGGAAATATTCTTGGAACGGATGGAAATGCTTACTGTCAACAATCCATTTTGTTTGATTCCTCCTGCAAGGTTATCTTAAATGGAGACAGTCCCCAGAAGATAGATATCCGGACGGATTCCAATTTTTGCATTAAAAAACTTATTATTGAAAATACCAGTGAAGAGGGGGTATTTTCCAATTATATCCTAAACTGTGACAGCATAACGGATGAACAGGCAAAACTGCATTATAAAGCGGATGGGGAATTCGGTGAAACCCTTACAGGGGATAAAGTAATAGAGGGCGATTACTGCCTTTTGGGAGGAACGCTTGACCTTGCCGGGTACAGCTTAACGGTAAAAGGGAATTTCATTCATGCCGGTGGGAACCTGCTTATAAATGGAGGCAGGCTTAACATAGAGGGTAATTACCGTAAACAGTTTTGTTATGTGGAGGACGGCAGCAAAATATCTGATTACAGCGTTGGGCGCCTTATTATGAAAAATGAAAAGGACTATGTTCTGATAAAGGGGGATTACATAGATTCCGGGTGGCGTGCGACGGAAGGAGACCTGACGGCAGGTGTTTTGGAGTTAAAGGGAAGCATGCTTGCAGATGATAAACTTAAGCACCCGCTATTTTGTGCAAAGGATTCTCATAAGGTGCGTTTTACCGGAAGCGGGTGGCAGGTTATTCAGACCGGGAAGCTGTATACGGGAAACTGGATTCAGTTTGCAAATTTGTCGGTTGACCAGGCGCAGAGCGGGAGCCTTGAATGGGATTCCATTGTAACGGTAACGGATTCCATTGAGCATTGTTCCAAAAGTATATCCGGTCTGACAAGGCTTGAAGGGGCAAAAATTATTGGCTCCGATCTCTATGGTGATATTAGAGCAGATAAGGATTATGAATTTAATAAAGATGTGGTTGTCCATGGAAACCTGTATCTTACCGGTAACACATCCATCGTTAACTGTCATGTATTGGTATCGGGGGAAGTTTACCAAAGTAACGTGGCGATGCAGATTACCGGAGAACAGGCAGTGCTGACGGTGATGGGAGATTATGTTATAGAAAAATCGGGTAATCATGCAGTAAATTCCGGAGTAGTTCGCATTGCAGGGAATCTTCGGAAGAAGGGTGATGCGTATATATCCTTTGAAGAAGGTGCACAGCTTGAATTTATAGGAGAAAAAACGCAAAACGTGTCTGTGTCCCATTCAAACTCCGTCCTTAGCAATGTGATTGTGGATAACCCGGAGGGAGTAATTGTAGAGGATAACATAGCAGTTATAAATGTATCCTGCAGGCAGGGGGTACTGTCCTATTCTTCCGGTGGAGTGCATGGATTTACTGTGGAGGAGGATGGTGAATATGACGGAGATCTGGTAATAGGAGGCGGTGTTTTTGACTTAAACGGGCACAATTACCGGATTAAGGGAAATCTTACAATATCCAACGGTTCCATCAACATGACTCATGAGACGGATCATCTGATTGTGGAGGGAGATTTTGCAACAAATTCTACACTGAACCATACCGGAAAACTGACAAATGGACTGATGGAGGTAAAGGGTAACTTTACCCAGACAAGGGGAGCATATGCTTTTACGGCGGGCGGCAGCCATAAGGTTGTTTTTAACGGAACAAAGCAGCAGGAGGTTTCTTTTGCCAATCCAAATACATGCTTTTTTGGAGGTTTGGAACTCGCAAACACGGAGGGAGTGGTGTTTGCTTCGGATGTAAAAGCAATAGGGAAAGTGGAACAAAAAGGAGACGTGGAGGGTGTACTTGGTATCAGCAGTACAACCACCTTTGAAGAAAACAGTTATTGTGGAGATGTTAAGCTTGCAGAAGATGTAACATTGGCAGAAAGATGTAAAATAGATGGGAATCTTTTGGTTGGAAAAGAATTGTATCTGAATGGAAAAACACTGGATGTTACAGGAAAGGTAAGTGTCAGCAATTATCTGTATTTTCAGGAGGGGCAGCTTGTCTGCGATTCCTTTGAGATGCAGTACGATAGTAAAGTGTTTATGCAGTACGAGGATGACAGGCTTTCAATAAAGAAGGACTGGGTCATATCTTCATTGTATAACAGCGGTATCTCTAAGGGACATATCACAGTGGGGAGAAATATTACTTTTACGAGCAACGTATATTTTAATATTAATGAAGCTGTTTTATTTGAGTTAAACGGCACGGAGAAACAGACTATAACTATGAATGGGAATGTTCATTCATTTGGAACGCTTGTTCTTTCCAATAAGAGCGAGGATGGTATATACGTTGTAAATGATCTGGATTATAAAAAGATTAATAATACTTCAGGGACTAAAGTAACCTTTGCTGACGGTGGAATACTGGGGTATACGCTTCAAAAGGATGAGGTAGTTCAAGGGGATTTAAAGTTGTCAGGCGGAGAGCTAAATCTCAACGGGCACAGCCTCACTGTTGGGGGGAACCTTCTCCAAAATGGCGGATATCTCAAGGTAAATGGCGGAGAGCTTTTGGTGGAAGGCGATTACTGTGTAGCAAAGCGAGTGGAAAAGGAAGACGGAACGGTTTCTTATGAAAATTGTGTAGGTAAGTTTTATTTGGAGAATGAGGAGGACTGCATAACTGTTAAGGGGAACCTCTATGCGTCTGTGCCTGACAGTGGATGGTCATGTCAGGCAGGAACCCTGAAACTTGCAGGTGACCTTATTATATCCCAAAATACACGTTTTGCCTTAAATAAGGGTGTAATGCTTGTTTTAAATGGAGAAGAACAGCAGCAGGTTTCTTTTACCGGCAAGATTATACAGCTGGGAAGCCTGTATTTGGAGAACGTAAAGGGTGCGGTCTTTCCTAATGGTGCCGGTGCTGACATACGGGGTAGTCTGTGTACGAATGGATATCCGGTTGATGGATGGCTTTACCTTTATGAGGGAGCGGAAATAAGAGACAGCATTGTAAGAGCAAATATGTATTTTTATGATAATTGCAGCATGAAAAAGGATTTGTATGTGGAAGGGGAAGTGAATTTAGCAGGGTTATGTTTAAAAGGTTTCCATCTGACCGTTGATGGGAACTGTACATTAAATAATGGATATTATTCCAGAAATGTTATACAGGATAACGGTATTTTAGAGGTAAAAGGCAATCTGTTATATAGTGGGAGTTATAACCATTATTATGGGACAGTAACCAATCAGGTTATACTCAGCGGTGATGAAAAGCAGATTATTCAGGCAAATGGAATGGCATGGAGATTTCAGGAGCTGGTAATTAAAAATACTTCAAAGGAAGGTGTGTATGCGGAGGGGTTGTTTGATGTAGAAAAGATAACAGATGAGGATCACAAGCTTTCTTTTTATATGGAAGGGGAGATCGGTTATACTCTGCAGAGGGATACCATAATACAGGGAGATTTTACCATGATTGCCGGAAAACTTGATTTAAATGGACATAAGCTTACTGTTACCGGAAATTTGTGGCAAAAAAACGGAATTTTGGATATTAATTCAGGAAGGCTTGAGATTTATGGAGATTATACCCTTGGAAATTCGGATGGGAAGGGTGGATGGCTTGGAACACATGCAAATCTGTGCATGGAAGATAAAGAGGGATACCTGCTTTGCGGAGGAGATATGGTTCTGGCATCATATATATACTTTAATAGATTGAAAGCGGGAATCATAGAATTAAAGGGGAATTTTGATTACAAAATCCCTAATTATGGTAGTAGAATGGAAACGGATCTGACAGTTCGGTTTACCGGGAATGAAAGGCAGAATATTACAAATAATGGAAGTACGATTATACTGGGAACCCTTTCTCTTGAAAATACATCATCCGAGGGAGTGGTGATTCAGGGTGACCTGAATATTACAAATCCCATAAAGGGAAACGGAAAGATTAGTGGTACGAAGGGAAAGACTGTAAACTGGAATAACGGGGAACCTTTTCCATTTGCACAGTGGACCGGGAATCTTAATCTGCAGACAAGTATGGCACTGTCGAAGGATGTGACTGTGGATGGTACGCTTACACTGAATAACAGCCTTGATGTAAACGGGAAACATCTTACAGCAGAAAATTTGGATATTAATTCCACGCTTTCTATACATGGAGGGATTGTCCAGATAAAGAATGACGTTATTCTGGATTATTATAACGGGAAGCTTTATATGCAGCAGCCGGAGGATACCATACAGGTTACGGGTAATTTTAATGCATCTGCAGGAACAATGGATTTATCCGCAGGAAACCTAGAGGTAAAGGGGAATTTTACCCTGAACGGATACGGTTCCATTACGGCAGGAGAGCAGCATAAGACGACCTTAAGCGGAAAAATGAATTCCCATGGAACGGCTTACACCCAGACCATAACAATAAAAGAGGGAGTGAAGCTTAACACTCTGCTTCTCACAAAACCAAGGGATTATTATATATTTAACAGGAATGTGGAGGAGATGTGTAACAATCTTGTGGAGGATATACAGGATATCACAGCGCCTTCTGTGCCGGGAGGATTGTCAGCGGCAAATATCAGCTATACCAGATTTACGCTTACATGGCAGGCATCTACGGATGACACCGGTGTGGCAGGTTATGATGTTTACAGGAATGACAAAAAAGTAATGTCGGTATCAGGTACATCATATACTGATAGGAATCTGGGACCGGGAACTGAGTACAGCTATTACGTCATCGCAAAGGATGCAGCCCTTAACACTTCAGGGGCTTCAAAGACACTTAAGGTAAATACGCCGGAGGATAAGGAAGCACCGCAGATTACAGGCAGACCGGAGCTTGCGGAGCGTATGGGAACAGCGCTAAAGCTTAGATGGGATTCAGCAGCAGATAATGTAAAGACAACAGGATACCACATTTACCGGGATGGGGAGGAGATTGGAACCACCAGCCGGACGGAATACCTGGATATGGGTCTTGATGTAAACAGCCACTATACATACAGCATATCTGCTTATGACGGGTCCGGCAATATGTCAGAACAGTCAGAGGAAACGGATTTTTATACCCAGGCGGTAGAAATAAGCAGTATGAAACCAGACGGGTATGCGAAACTTTCCGGTAAGAAGACAGAGTTTAAATTAAGCTTTGACAATGCAGGAAGCGTTTCAGGATATCATGTTTACATGGGGTATCGTGAAGCGGGGGAGGAAGCTTATACAGAGATATACAACAAAACTGCAGGAAAAGGAACAGCATACCGCAAGCAGATCACTGTGACAGCGGCTCTTGAGACGACAGATATAAAATCAGAAGAGATTGAGACTGTTGTGAGGATTACAGATGCGGGAGGATATGAGACAGAAGAGGTATATACATACTATCTGGACAGGTCTGCCCCGGCAAAGCTTTCCGAAGCGGGAATAGAGATGCGGGACGGAGTGGCAGTAATAAGTTATGCCAGGGGTAAGGAGACTGACATAGCAGGCTACTATATTTACCGTGAGGAAGAAGGGGATGAAAGACAGCAGATTGCAGATATTACAGATGCAGACAAGACTTATTATTATGATAAGACGGTAAAGGCCGGAATTACATATACTTATTATGTGGCGGCTTATGATGAAGACGGGCAGGTGGGAGAATTGTCGGATGCCCTTAAAGCAGTTGGCAGTGAAGATGGGAGTGCGCCTGTAATCGTGGGTGTTGAACCGGCAGAGGGTATTCTTTATAACACTGCTGCCATAACGGTTAATGCGGAGGATAATAAGTATCTTGACAAGGTTATAATTGACTACTTCAATGAGGAGAAACAGGCTTATAATAAGCTTGCAGAATGTCCGTTTACGGGAAACACCGCAAAATATGAACTGGACACAAAGGAATATGGCAGTGAAGTGACCCTGCGGTTTACCGTTTTGGACGGTGCGGGAAATGAAAATGAGGAGGAATTTGTAAAGACCTATGTTATTGACAATGAAGGACCGGAGCAGATTCAGAATCTTGCTGCAAGTGTCAACTCGACTACGGTAATACTCACATGGGATGCCCCGTCAGAAGAGGATTTTTCCTATTTCAGTCTTGAGGAACAGTCAGAGGACGGTTCGTGGAAGGAGATTGCACAGACAAGGGAAGTGACCGGATATGCCATAGACGGACTTCTTCCGGACAGTACCCATGTATACCGTGTGAGGGCATATGATATCAGGGGAAATGCAGGTACGCCGTCAGAACAGGTAAGCGCTGTTATCAAAGAGGATACAACAGCCCCGGCAATTACCGGGCTTTCTCCAAATGGCGGATATTACAATAATAGCATTTCTCTTGTTATAAAGGGATATGACAATATCGCACTGGGGGAAATGATAATCGAGTATTCTACTGACCGGAATAACTGGACACTGTTAAACAGGTCTGTGTTTGAAGAAAAAAAGAAAGAACAGACGGTTTCATACAATTTTGACCTTACAGAAATAGAGGAGGGAGACGTCTATATCCGTGCATACTGCAAGGATATTTTCGGAAATGAAGGAAACCGGGAACAGAGGCTTTTGCAGTGCAAAGTGGATAAGACGGCTCCGGCAGCAGTGGATAAGCTTAATGCGGAGGGAGTGAGCGGATACATTCATTTGTCATGGAATGAGCCGGTGGACAATGATGTGGCAGGATACCGCATATACAGAAGCCCGGAGGGTCTCAATTCCTATACCTGTATTGCGGCAAATGTTACCGCTCTTGGATATTATGACAGGGATGCGGCTTATGATGCGGCATATTCCTACCGCATTACTGCATTTGACCATGCAGGGAATGAAAGCGAATACTCCAATGTGGTATCAGCACAGAAGCTTCCGGATGATGAGGCGCCGACAGTGCACAGCGTGCTTCCGGAGGATGGAAGCTGGATTTCCGGAAAAGTCGAGGTATCGGCGCTGGTATCCGACAATGACAGGGTATCCTATGTGGAATTTGCCCTTAAGGAACAGGGCGAAAACAGCACAAAGCAAACGGCAGGCATGGTGGAGGCGGGAATCAGCAGCGGGACCGTGACCTGTAAGATTGATACAGAGGATTATGCCAACGGTGTATATGAACTGTTAGTTACGGCAGGGGATGCGGCAGGAAACAGCAGCAAAACCTCTAAAACAGTATTACATATCAGCAATGTTACACTGGATAAGCCTGAGCTTTTTGCCGCTGCCGGCAACTGGTGTACCAGTCTGCACTATTCAGGGAATGAGGATACCGGTTACATACTTTATAAAAAGAAGCTTAATGAAGACAGTTTCCAAACGGTTATTTCAGGAACGGGAAGCCTCATGTACCAGGATAATGATGTGAATCCGAATTATACCTATGTGTACCAGCTTATGATACAGGATAAGGCGGGAAATACAGCGTATTCCACATTGTCCTATGTAAAGCCAAAGCCGGTGGATGACAAAAAACCGAAAGCAGTAATACTCTCAAACACCAGTGTGGTGGAAGGTTATGAAGTGGCATTTAACGGACTGGATTCCACTGATAATAATAAAATCAGCAGTTACAGGTGGGATTTTGGAGATAATTCCAGGTACGTTTATGGCCCGACTCCCAAGCATACCTTTGCCAAAGCAGGGGAATACTATGTGACCCTGACGGTTGAAGATCCTGCGGGCAATACGGATGACTGCAAGGTAAAAGTGACCGTACTTGAGAAAAGTAAGTCAGGGAAAGCGGTTATTGAGGTGAGAAATGCTGCCGGAACACCGCTTAAGGGAGTGACCGTATATGTAAATGCAGCTTCAGATAAGAATGAGACCTCTTACACAGACCAGTACGGAAAGGCAGATATAATGCAGCGTCCGGGCACTTACCGGATAGCACTCTATAAGCCGGGCTATGTGGCAACAGAGAAATCTGTTGAGATTGAACTTCACGGCGAAAGAAAGTATGTATTTACCCTGGAACAGGGAGAAACCATGTCTGCTGATTTTACGGTAAGGCAGATGACCTTTGAAGAGATAACGGCGGCAGGCATAGATCTGAATGACCCGGCAAACCAGCATGTATTCACTGTGCAGACAAAGCTTACCTTTGCCGAGACGGCCAGACCCACAGAGGGAATGTCGTTTATGATACCTGCAAGAGCTGTCGTAAGCAGTAACAGCAACAAACATATAGAAAGCAGTTCCGGCGGCGGAGGCGGCGGAGGAGGTGGCGGAGGTGGCGACGGCACCGGAAGCGGCGCAACAACGGAAGAAGAGGAAGAATTTGAGGACTTATATTACTATATGTATATTACCCAGTCCATTTCATGGCTGAAGGATATGTATGAGGCTTCTTTGGTTGTATATAATAATGCCAACAGCCAGACGATTGTGGCAAGGGATCTTAGCACAAAGCTGCTGCTGCCTTCGGGCTTAAGCCTGGCGGGAACATATTCCGGACAGTCCGCAGAAAAGGGGTTAAAGGATCTGAGAGGAGGAGAGAGTGATTCTGTTTCATGGTATGTCAGGGGAGACTCGCCTGGGAAATATAAGCTTCAGGCACTGCTTTCAGGAAAGCTTATGCCTTTTGGAGCAGACCTTGCCTGCAGCTTTGAGTCCAATGAATTTGAAGTGACCGCCGGGAACGGACTGGTTCTTACCATAAACCCTGAAGACCGGGCAGAAAAAGGAGAGACCTATTATGTATACTTTACATTGTCAAACGAAGGTGGAAAGGAGTTTTATAATGTAAAGACCACCTTCGGCACACAGCATAATAACAGTAAGCGGTATGTGGCAGCGGTGGATG
>JAIDHZ010000060.1 GCA_029052995.1 Lachnospiraceae bacterium
GAGGACGGTGACACAGGGCTTTCTGCGGCAGAAATAAAACGGGCAATTCTTGATAAAGAAAAAGTAATAGCAGATTTAGAGACAGAATTAAAGACACAGAGGGCAGTTTTAGATTCGTTGAAAAAAGCAAATCTCTCTTTGGCTAAGCTCCAAAAGGATTTAGCTGACTATCAGGCGCAGGTGGAGACTTTAACTGCCAAAATTGCAGATTTAGAAGCAGCACCAACGGTAAGTGATGCAAAAAAAATGGTAAAAGAAAAACAGCGTGCTTTGGAGAATGCACAGCATTCCCTGCAGTCTAAGCAAAAGGAAGATTCAATTTCACAGCAGATTGATAATATGGATCAAAATGCGGCACAGGATAAGATTGAGCAGCAGAGAAAAAAGGTTGAGCAGCTGGAAAAGAGTGATGATATAAAGCAGATAAAGGCAAAGGAAGACGGAATTGTTTCCCAGATTGACTGCAAGGTAGGTGACAGTGTAGGAACGGAGGCGCCGCTTGCTAAAATCCAGCTTGCAAAAAGCGGCTATATTGTGAATATTACCATTTCTAAGGAAAAGAGTGAATTAATTAAGGTAGGGGATGAAGCAACTGTTGAGAATGTATGGGATAATGGTGTTTCCGCAGCGGTGAAGTCTATGCGGGCAGATCCGGAAAATCCAAACCGGAATATGATTGTTGCTTTTGATGTGACAGGGGATGTGGAACCGGGGCAGACGCTGGCATTTGCAGTTGGTGAGAAAAGCAACAGATACGATACCATTGTTCCTAATAATGCAATTAAAGAGGACAGTAACGGAAAATTTGTACTGGTAGTGACGCAAAAGGGAACACCTTTGGGGAACCGCTATAAGATTAAGCGTGCAGATGTCGATGTACTGGCATCGGATGATACAGCGTCGGGAGTCAGCGGCGGAATATATGAGTATGAGGATGTTGTGACTAATTCTACCAAACCATTAGAGGAAGGAATGCAGGTAAGGCTGGCAAAATAGTAAGGAGAAGAACATGAAAAAGCTCATTACATCACTGGGCAGTAGGCTCAATAAAAAACGATATATTCTGCTGTTTGTAAATGTGCTGATGGTGCTTGCATTTATTTTTATAACCTGTATTTCGGGAAAGGGTGTAAGCAGCCTGTATTCACAGCAGGCAGCACAGCGTTGGGACAAGGACAAAGAAAATTATGCACAGGTTTCAGTATTTGCCTCTCCCGAGAAAAACCTGCAAAAGGAGGACATAGAGACAATCCGTAATTCAATTATGTCTGAATTGGCGAAGGAATCCTTTGAACAGCGAAAATCCGGAGCGAGGCTTTGGATTGACGCCTACAGTGGGGAATGTGAAACTCAGGTCCGAAAAGACTGGACTACACTGACGGTGACAGCAGTAGGAGTGGGAAATGATTTCTTTTTGTTCCACACTATGGATTTTCTTTCCGGTAGTGGACTTACTCCGGAGGATGAAAACACTAACAGGGTTGTGCTTGATGAAAACCTTGCATGGGCTTTATTTGGCTCGAATGACATTGCAGGTATGCAGGTGTGGATGGATGATGAGATTTTTACTGTGGCAGGTGTGGTTGCGGTCGAGGAGGATGAGTTATCACAGCTTGCATACGGCAGTAAAAACCGCATGTATTTGTTTTATGACAAGTTAAAGCAGCATGAGGATAAAGTCAAAATTACCTGTTATGAAGCGGTCATGCCCAATCCAATCACCAATTATGCATATTACACACTAAGGACCGCTTGCGGTTTGGATGATGAATCAGATGAGGGAATGCAGGCTGACAATGAGGAGAATCCCTTGAATTTTGATTCCATGGAAGTAATTGAGAACAGCAACCGGTTTGAGCCTGTGGCTTTGTTTTCGAAGCGTAAAAATATGAAACTGGATAGTATGAGAACAAACAGTGTATCCTATCCCTATTGGGAAAATATTGCCAGGGTCATAGAAAAACAGCAGTATGGATTTTTGGTTGTACGGATATGGCTGCTGATTGTCCCGGTATTATCTGTTATAGGATTATTATATTACTACTGGAAGAACAGGTCATGGACACTGCGGGGAATTATTGTGGGAAAGATTTCGCAGATGATTGAGAATCGGCGGGAAGAACGGGCAAGACAGCTTGACGAACAGAAAAAAGCGGCAGAAGACATGGAAGAACAGGAGTCTGAAGAGGATGGTGGACAAGAGGATGTAAAACATTGTGAAGGGGAAGAAACAGATGATGAAGATTGGATAGAAGCAGCAACAGATGTGGGAGATTATGAAGAAACAGATGTAATAGATTGTAAAGACGGAGAAACAGATGATGAAGATTGGATAGAAGTAGCAGTAAATGTTGGGGAGACAGAAAGCTATACTGAAGCCGGGGAGGAAAAAAATCAGGAAAAATCAAAGCCTGGTCTTCGTTCTGTGACATCGGAGGATATTTTTAATATCTGATTAAGATTTATTTTTGCCATTCATCAGTTAATGTTTCAAGGCTTTTCATTCTTGTTTTCCTGCATATTAAATGATAGAATGCTTTGAATAAAAAAAGTGTGATAAATGCTTGTTTTAGGCAGGGAATAAAGCGTTTATAGAGGAGACATTATGAAAAAGATTGGAATTGTATGCTGTTCAAATGGTCTAAGTGAAAGTGCACAAGCTATGCTGGAGCAGCTAAGGATTACCCTTGAAGAATTTGATATATTACCGGTTTACAGTAAACATATATTTGCCGGTGAGAATGAGAGAAGTGGAACGGGAAAAGAACGTGCAGAGGCATTAATGCATTTTTATATGGAAAATGAGGTGGAAGCAGTTTTTGATATTTCCGGAGGGGATATTGCAAATGAGATTTTGCCGTATTTAGATTATAGCAGGCTTGGGGATAGTGATATTCCTTTTTACGGATACAGTGACCTGACAACGGTCTTAAATGCAATTTATACCAAAACCGGAAAAGAATGCGGTTTGTATCAGCTTAGGAATGTGGTAAAGCCCAGGGTTGAAGATGATAACAAAATTGTTTGGAAAAGCAGGTGTCCGCAGTTGGACTGGCTTGTCGGGTACATGGAGGCATATAATAAATCAAGGGGAGAAACAATACTGCTGCGTGAAAAAAGTAAGAATAAGAATTATCCGCTTTTAGATATACAGTACCGTTTTTTACAGGGAGAACAGATGGAAGGTGTTATGGTGGGTGGAAATATACGTTGCTTTTTAAAACTGGCAGGAACGGAGTATTTTCCAGATTTACAGGGGAAGATACTTG
>JAIDHZ010000061.1 GCA_029052995.1 Lachnospiraceae bacterium
GTATACAGAAACAGGCAGCATATATTATTCACAGGAACTCTTAGTGCAAGTGGCAGCTTGTGCGACATTAAGTATAGCAACAAAACTATTGAGTAATAAATTAACTGAATTGAAAGAGAAAGTTGGTGTCCATAATCATGAATTTTTATATTCAAACAAGCAATCCTTATATTATAAATGAAACTAATGCATATGATAATAAACTTTCAGAGGCAATAGAGAGTGTATTTCCAATGAATACTGAGGAATTAATCCTGTTTTGGAATCATGTTGGAATACAGTTATCTTACAAATATGATATTAGTTATATAATAGACGATATTTTAATGATTTTAAAGAATATGGAGTATTATACAGATCCTGGGAGTAAAAGTTATGTTTGGAAAACCCAATTAACCTCCTCCAAAGCTTTGAAGAGAGAAGGTTTGGGTAAATTTTTTTAAATTAGTAAAACTCATGATAATAGGATTAGTATTCATCATAGCCTTTGACTCATTGCTTGCTGGAATTAAGCAATCTGTTCAATACGGCTTTTTTGACATAGAGGATATGATGCAATAAAAGGCTCGATTTTCTTTTTCATTTCAGTGAAAGAACTTCCATAAAAATATAACGCAGTATAAACCGAGCCCTCCGAATAGCTATACATGCTGCCTATCCCCTCCATTGCCTGTTCCATCTGTTCAATCACATAATTTATATCACAGGTTTTGTAAACCTCATCAGGTAGATCAACACCATTAGAATAATAAGCTAATCCCTCTAATGTCCCTATTTCCATTTCCGGCTCTACTCCTTGCAAAACGGAACCTTTGGGAATACCCATTTTGTTCAACAGCTCTGCCAGCCATTTTACACAGTCCAAATTATCATCCACCAAATCAATATCTATATCGCAATATGCAATTTCTCCATCAGCATTTTGAGACGTACCGCCTCCGGTCACCTCTCCCATCTGCTCTTTCTCAAGAATTTCTTGCAGGGCATCTTCCAACTCAAATCTGTGTTTGGGCTGAAGCCGTGCATTTAGTTTTAATGTCAATTCCATAGTAATCTTCTCCTCAGCAATTTTCGGTTTATCATTCTGTTTTCCCTATTCTACCATAACTCCAAAAGCATAGAAATAGAAAGTTTGATAAAGTATTTATTTTTGCATCTTATTTATTTCCTTTGGCTCACTTTTACAACCGGTTTTAACAGCAATTCAGAGTAAAATCAATAGATGTGGTGTAAAAAGCGATACAAATCATTTTGCAAAGTATTTAATGTTTCAACAATAAACTTTGGCACACCACTATAAAAACTTCCTTTTAAGTATTTTCGGTCACATACTATCATGAGCGTTGCTCATAATCAGCATTATTGTGCTATTTTATAATCATTCAGCAATATTTTTCTTCACCATTTATTTGAACATCATTTCATCTTATATTCTTTATACCACATTCTATACAATTCCTTGTCTGAATAACTTTTATGATTATTTATAATAAACCGTTTTTTAAAAGAACTAAAGGATTCCAAAAATTTGTAATCACAAATCTCATAAGAACAAAACATTTTTCTATATGCATTTCCAGATGGTACAATCAGATAATTTCGGCGTAGATATCTATTTGCACATTTTTTCATTCCCTTATTGTAATCCTTCCAACATGGGATTCGCTTATAACTTCTACTCATAATTTGTCCTCCACTTACTTTTCCTGCGGCATCTGTCAGCAGGGTAGTAGAACCGATATTGTCATAATGATAGTATAACCTCTAATTCGTTTCACTGTTGTACTGTCCGGCTAACCCTTCTGCTGCATATAGCACACCGTTTATCAGTTCAAAACCGTCCCATATGATTCCCGCATCACTAAGAATATTATGCCGAAACGCATACTTGCTCTTCTGCCACTAATCCTGTGTACTCTCCGGACTTAACCCAAACAGGTCTACAAAACTTACCGGATTTCCTTCACAGTATGCATAGCGGTTCATGCTCAGACTGCCTTGATTTACTACAAAATCAACCTCTAACTGCTTATGAACCCTTTTTCCTTCCTTGTTTTTTGCAAACAACCAGTCTGCCGCCACAACACAATACCCATCCCCAAACAAATTCCGCACAAAAGCATTTCATACCGGATCTGCAGCATAAAAAGCCGCAACTCATATTCTGCCGTGACCACAGCCGTTTCATTTTGAATTACATATCCCGTCTTTCTAAGATCTTCCACCTGCAGACCATCTAAATCCTGCTCCTTAAACAGAATACGAAGCCGACCGTTTTCCTTTGCCAGTGTCATCTCGTTTTCTGCCATGCAGACAAAGGGTATATCCCCCTGCAGGTCTTCTTTTACCACAAGCTTTGCCGTTTTAAAGGCTTTTTTAACCGTTCCGTCATCCCCCTGTTCATCAGACTTTAAATACCGGACGGTGTACTCATACCCTTCCTCTGTCTGCGTTCCCTGTTCCTTAAAAATATTGATTCCATTATCTGATAAGCACCGGGAAAAGTCAAGAAATGCTGCCTCATTCATATATATTTTTTTTGCGCTGCCCGCCTGTCTGATGCCATAGGCTGCCTCCATATATGCTGGTGACTGCAAAGTACAGGATACCTCCGCTTCACTGCCCTGGTATTTCAGCGTTATGGACACTAGCTGTTCTCGTGTCACGCCATAAACATCTTCCCTATTAGCGAATTCATTTATATGCCTTTCCGAAATATCCCCTGACAAAACATAATCTACAGGCTGTTTTACAACCCGGTACATGCCGATTCCATGATAAACAACACGAACCATGCAGATTATCCCAGCCAGCATAAAAATACAGACAAGCTTTACCATATCGCTTTGTTTACGAAGTTTTAAAAATTCCTTTATCTTCATCCTTCATCCCTTTTACATCACTTCATTCAGCCGCCCTGTCAACAGAAAAACGTCCTGTCCGTTTCACGGCAAAAAACACCCCTGTCCCTGACAGAATCATCACAATCACCGCCATAATGAGCCACCATTGTCCGGTATCATCATCCTCCTCTTTTTTTTCACTCTGCAATGACAAAATTGATGTTTCAAAGGTCTGCTCCTGCCACATTTCATTTCCTGCTTCATCCTCATAAGTAATCACAGCCTTGACGATACCTTCTCCCATGTCTGGTGCAATACCTGTCAGCATGGAATCCACATTCCCTGTTATACCTGGCGCAATATTACCAAGATAGGTAATACCACTCTCTACTGTCTCACTCTCATATGTTACCTTAACATTAAAGAGGGTCGTTT
>JAIDHZ010000062.1 GCA_029052995.1 Lachnospiraceae bacterium
GCCCATGGAGGTTCTGTGAATAATATAGGGTCGTTTCTTCTCGCCATCCTTATCCACGTAATACATATCAAAACGTTCTGCCAGGAACATATCCAGCTGAATTGTAATCATGGTATCTTCCTTGCCGTATACATTTTTTGCCTGAATATCAAGCTTTGGTCCGTAAAATGCTGCCTCGCCCTCTTCTTCGGTGTAGTCAATGCCGATATCGTCCAAAATCTCACGCATGGCGTCCTGTACCCTGTCCCAGTCCTCGGCGGTGCCCAGGTATTTTTCGGAATTATTGGGATCCCATTTGGACATACGGTAGGTGACATCCTCCTCCACGCCAAGGGTAGTCAGACAGTGTTTGGCAAGGCTGACGCAGTTCTTAAATTCATCGCTAATTTGTTCCGGTGTACAGATTAAATGCCCCTCGGAAATGGTAAACTGGCGTACTCTGGTAAGACCATGCATTTCTCCAGAGTCCTCATTACGGAAAATGGTGGATGTTTCGCCCATACGGTAGGGCAGGTCACGGTAGCTCTTCTGCCTTGCCTTATAGACAAAATACTGGAAAGGGCAGGTCATGGGACGGAGAGCCATAACCTCCTTGCCGGATTTGTTCTTTTCGGTAACATTTGCAGAATCATTCGCTGCAGCGTCAGCTTCTGTACCATTTTGACCGGCATCAGGCGCTTCCACGTCTTCGTTTCCGTCATCATTTAACACAAACATACCTTCTTTATAGTGATACCAGTGGTCAGATAATTTGTATAAATCAGACTTTGCCATAAGTGGAGTCCTGGTTCTCACATAGCCCCATTCATTGTCCTCCAAATCCTCAATCCAGCGCTGTAAGGTCTGGATGATTTTTGTACCCTTGGGCATAAACAGGGGAAGCCCCTGCCCGATAACATCAACAGTAGTAAAGAGGTCTAAGTCACGTCCCAATCTGTTGTGGTCACGTTTTTTAATGTTTTCCAAAAATTCCAGACGCTCATTTAAATCGTC
Organism: Lachnospiraceae bacterium; assembly: GCA_029052995.1. Classification (GTDB taxonomy): domain Bacteria; phylum Bacillota; class Clostridia; order Lachnospirales; family Lachnospiraceae; genus CAG-590. The sequence goes on from JAIDHZ010000062.1 coordinate 994, forward strand.
CTTTTTCGTGTATGCTGTACCATAGATGCGGGTAAGCACTTTATTATTGGAGTTGCCTCTCCAGTATGCACCGGAGGAGGAGGTCAGCTTAAAGAATTTTACGGGCTTTGTGCTCATTAAATGAGGGCCTGCACAAAGATCTGTAAAATCTCCCTGTTCATAGAAGCTAAGCACTGCATCCTCCGGTAAATCATTGATTAACTCTACCTTATAAGACTCTCCTTTTTCCTCCATCAGCTTAAGCGCTTCCGGGCGGGAGAGGGTGTAAGAGGTAATCGGAATATTTTCTTTTACAATCTTCTTCATCTCTGCCTCAATCTTATCCAAATCCTCACGGGTCAGGGAAGGCATATCGAAATCATAGTAAAAGCCCTCGTCAATTGCCGGACCGATAGTACATTTTGCATCCGGGTAAAGACGTTTTACCGCCTGGGCTAAAATGTGGGCAGCCGTATGGCGGAATGCTTTTTTACCCTTTTCGTCATCAAAAGTTAAAATATTGAGGCTGCAGTCCCTATCAATGATTGTCCTAAGGTCGGCTGTCTCGCCGTCCACTTCGCCTGCGCATGCGGCCCGGGCCAGACCCTCGCTTAAATCCTTTGCAATATCCAATATGCTCATTGCATTTTCATATTCCTTGCATGAGCCATCCTTTAATGTAATCTTCATGGTATTATCTCCTTTCTATTTCAGCTTTTTGCAGCTTTGCTTTTTGTTTCCGCATTTTTGTTTTTTTGTCTTTGCACAGATGTTGTCTGTTCCAGGTTGCCCATTCTTTGGTTTTGCATAGTTTCCGTTATTGAAAATGTTAAAGTAAACCCCTTTCTTGATGGGTGAGATTAAGAAACCCAAAACAATGCCTGCTAATGCAAATGTAGTACATGTGGCAATTATTTTTTTTCGTGTAGTGATTGTTTCTCCTTCAAAATAATACTGGATGTTTTCTGCAGCTTCCATTGCTGTGTTTTTTACATTTTCTAAAATCTCCATACAATTACTCCTTTCTGCTAAATGCAACAGGGAACAAAAAGCCCCTGACATAGTATAAACCATGTCAGGGGCGAATAATTCGCGGTTCCACCCTGTTTTCTGTTATATATGATAACAGACGCTTCTTTATGACGATATCGGAGTCACCGGCCTGTATTAAAGGCTGCTCGGAGGTGGTATTCAATGGGATATAAAATAGGCTTGTTCCAGCCGGATGTATATACCGCAAACCCTCTCTGGAAATTATATTCTCATCTACTGTCCTCGTCAATGCATTTACTTTTAAGTTTTGTTTGATTGTAGAACAATCTGATTTGAAAGTCAACATTTTTATACGGAAAAGCAGCAATTATTATATTAATTTTAAAAATGGTGAACTAATCCATCCGGTGTAGGTCTTCTTTTTCTTCTTAAATGTGACCTTGTACCAAGTCACACCGTTTTTCTTTTTTGAAGAGAGAACTGTTACTTTCGTATTTTTTTTCAAGGTTGTCAATATTTTAGAATTAGTGGAATAGGATTTTCGTACATTTACTGTACCGGCGTTTGCAACTTTTCCTATTTGTGTAATTGTAACTTTTCCGGTCGGGATAAATCCTTTGTAAGTTTCACTGCCTGTCTTATAGGTGACATAGTACCATCCGTTTCCGTTTTTATCTTTTGTATAGTAAGAAACAGGCATAACAGCATTTTCTGAGGGATGGGTAATCTGAGTTCCTTCATAGGATGCTGAGTTATAAAGGATGGCACTTGCTTTTGCATTTGCATTGCGGGTGTAACCTATTTTGGTATCAATAGATTTAACCGGTGAAAATGCTCCGTAATAAGTCTTATTTCCAACTTTTTTATAACTTCTGACTTTATAATAGTAGCGTTCCCCTGCTGTCAGCTTTGTGTTCTTATAAGAAACTGTTTTATAACTGCTAATGGTTTTGATTTTTTTGTAAGTTCCGTCAATGGCTGTAGAACGGTAAATCTCGTAGCCGGTTCCGCTGGAATTCTTGCTCCATGACAGTGTAATGTAGTTGGTACTGATCTTCTTAGCCTTAAAATTTGTCATATTCTTAGGCAAAATTTTGAATGAAATTGTTTTCTGCCCATCATAATTATTGATTCCGGATATTTTGACGGAAGCAGAACCGATATTTTTGTTATTGCTGTATGTCAAAGTGTAGTCTGTTCCTTTTGTCAGTTTCTTTCCCTCATACATAACCGTGGCAGCCGGTGTCAGGTTTTTGCCGGTGTAGGTCTGGTCAGGAATAGCGGAAATGGTGGAAACTGAAAAGTTCTTTGGCATAATCTTAAATTGAACGGTTTTTGTGCCGCTGTATTCGTTGATACCGGTTATTCTAACAGAAGCCGTTCCGGCATTTATGTTGTTGATATAGCTTATGGTGTAGTCTGTTCCCGGGGTTAATGTCTGTCCGTCATTCGTAACAGTGAACGCAGGTGTAATCTCTGTTCCGGTGTAAACCTGGTCAGGGATAGCAGATACAGTGGATAATAAAAATTTATTTAAGCTTGGTATAAAATTGTCATTCGGCTGTACATAGTAAAAATTCATATCTACATTTCCGGAAATTCCGTTTACCTTGCCTTCAGATGAATACTGCCAAAAGTCAAAGTCTCCCAGATAAGTAGTGTTTGTTGTATAATTGGCAAGCCAGGTACGGTAGCCTTTTGCGGTAATGGAAGCGGCATTTAACTGATTTTCCAGCATACTTTTATTGGCATAAATCATTGGTGTATAACCGGCTTGTGATATAGTGTCGCAAAATGCAAGACAAATCTCAGTAGCTTTTGCTTTGGAAAGCTTTGCATTATAGAGGCGTCCACCATTGCTGGTGGCATACTCGTAGTCCATAATTAATGGCATACTTACATCATAGTTTCCTATATGGTTCAGTATATAATTGGCCTCTTCCACAGCCTCTGTCTTTGTGATTGCCTGGGAAAAAATATAGATTCCAACCTTTATACCGGCAGCAGCGGCATTTTTCATGTTTATATCGTAGTATGCATCTTTGGTGGCTTCGCTTAATGTTCCTGCAGAACCATAACCGCGGTACCCCACGCGTATAAAGGCATAATCAATTCCGGCGGCTTTTACCTTATTCCAGTCAATATTTTTTCCCTGCCACTCACTGACATCTATTCCGTTTAGAACAATGAGGTTATTAAATCTAGCCTGATGGGTATAAGTCTTTCCCGTATAGGCATTAGTGCCGGCACCTCGGCGAAACAGGGAGGAAAATGAAGCAGGAGCTTCATCGTAGAAGTCTTCTGATATGCAATCACCTGAGAGGCGGCCTTGTCCCGGATCATCATTTGCTGCTGATACGGGAATGTTGAATGTAAATGACAGCCCGATAATTAAAATAAGGGCAATAATTTTAAATTTTCTTGTGTGATTTATAGTACTAAGCAATTTAGTGACTCCTTTCATTGATATAATAATTTAATACTCACATATAAAGGTGTAATTTAAGTGTAAATGATGATGCCCAAAAAAGCTAGTAAAATAGTTATTTCTTTTATTTATCTTTTAGAAAATAATAAAATATCGAAAAAATGTAAAAAAATGAAAAAAAGTACTTGCTTTTTTTAAAACTATCATATATAATTATCAATGTTGTGGGAACACAATAGAATTTAGCTGATATGGGCCGCTAGCTCATTTGGTAGAGCACCTGACTCTTAATCAGGGTGTGCAGGGTTCGAGCCCCTGGCGGCCCACTTTAAAAGGAATCGATTTGATGTATAATACATTGGGTTGGTTCTTTTTGTTTTGTATATTATAGAAAGAGGACGGATGCAGCCGGTTGTATTTTATATCTGAAAGGAAGGGAAAAGATTCCGGCTGCAGTGTTTCTTCGAATATGCAGATTGCATGTGAAGAAAAGATAATATGTCCCCC
>JAIDHZ010000063.1 GCA_029052995.1 Lachnospiraceae bacterium
GCCTATTTCCCTGATTTATGATATTATGCATATTATATGGTAACAGACATTTTTTCGGAGGCCATTTAAAATGAAACAATTTAAAGAAATTTTACCAGACATTGTACATGAGATTACCGACAACTATAAAAATTCAGATTTACTGCTTGGAAAAACTGACAAACCATTACCTGTAAGAAGCAGTATTATTGAAATATTGGAAGATTTGCGCCAGCTTTTCTTTCCGGGGTATTTCAGTGCGGAACATATAGATGCAGACAATGCTGATTATTATACCGGACAGCGTTTATACATGCTGCATTCTAAATTAAAAAATCAGCTTACTCTTGCCCTTTCATATGACAAAACGGACACTGTTCCTTCATCAGACCCTGAAATCTGCCAGCAGGCCGAGGACATCTGTTATCTTTTTTTTCAGGCTGTCCCTACTATCCAGCAGCTGCTGTTACTGGATATTCAGGCTGCTTATGACGGAGACCCTGCTGCAGACAGCAGGGAACAAATTATTTTTTCCTATCCTGGGTTTTATGCCATATTTGTTTACCGGATAGCACATGAACTATACAATTTATCTGTGCCCTTTATCCCCCGGATTATGACTGAGCATGCCCATGGGAAAACAGGAATTGATATCAATGCAGGTGCAGACATAGGCAAATATTTCTTCATGGACCACGGGACAGGCATTGTAATTGGTGAAACAACTGTCATTGGTGACCATGTAAAGCTTTATCAGGGTGTTACCTTAGGAGCGCTTAGTACCAGAGGAGGACAGCATCTTGCAGGCATAAAACGTCATCCCACCATTGAAGACCGGGTTACCATTTATTCTAACGCCACAATTTTAGGCGGCGAAACAGTCATTGGCAGGGAATCAGTTATTGGCGGCGGTGCCTTTATTACCAGTTCCATTCCGTCCAATACAAGGGTGAGTGTCACCCCTCCCCATCTGGCAATCAAAAATGATAAAAAAATGGAGCTTTCCGCAACGGAATACATTTATGAAATATAAATCAAAACCACCAAGGAACCGGAAAACCAACAACCAATACAGTGATAATTGACTATCCAAAGCCATCAATAAATTAAATACAGGAGAAATAAATTTACAATGATACTATCATGTCAAAATATCTCAAAATCCTATGGTATCACTGAGATATTAAACCAAATTAACTTTCACATAGAAGCAAAAGAAAAACTTGCAATAGTCGGAATTAATGGTGCCGGCAAATCCACGCTGTTAAAAATCATCATGGGAGAAGAGGAAGCAGATGAGGGTCAGGTTGTCATTAGTAAGGACATCCGAGTTGGCTACCTCTCCCAGCATCAGGACTCCTATTACGATAAAACTATCTACGGGGAATTATTAAGCGTCAAGCAGGAACTGGTCACATTACAGGACAATATCCGACAGGCAGAGCTTGATATGAAACATTTAGACGGCAAGGAATTAGAGGATGCACTTGAGCGCTACACCCGCATGATGCACACCTTTGAATCACAGGAGGGCTATGCATTTGAAAGCCAGATTACCGGTATTTTAAAAGGTCTGGGATTTGGTGAGGATGATTTCCACCGCCCGGTGTCAGAGCTTTCCGGCGGGCAGAAAACCAGGGTTTCTCTTGGAAGGCTGCTGTTGGAAAAGCCGGATATTATCCTGTTGGATGAGCCAACCAACCACTTGGATTTAAACAGTATCCGATGGTTAGAGGGATATTTATCCGGCTATGAGGGGGCAGTCATCATAGTTTCACATGACCGTTACTTTTTGGATAAAATCGTCACAAAGATAGTCGAAATTGAAAATACCAAATCAACCATCTATCATGGCAATTACAGCTATTATGCCCAAAAGCGGGAGGAAGTCCGTCTCTCCAAATACCGCGCCTATATGAACCAACAGGCAGAAATTCACCATCAGGAAGAGGTCATTGCCAAATTAAAGCAATTTAACCGGGAAAAATCGATCAAACGTGCAGAAAGCCGTGAAAAAATGCTGGCAAAAATAGAACGTATTGAAAAACCTCAGGACGTTAATGATGAAATGCGGCTTTCTTTAGCTCCTGATATAGAAAGCGGAAATGACGTCCTGCTCATTGAAGGCCTAAGTAAATCCTACGGCAGCAACACGCTGTTCACCGATATTAATATTGATATCAAACGCAGCGAACACGTGGCGCTTATTGGCAATAATGGAACCGGCAAAACAACAATTTTAAAAATTATCAATCAGCTGATTCCAAAGGATTCAGGGAAAGTTACATTAGGCGCCCAGGTGCATATTGCCTATTATGACCAGGAGCATCAGATTCTTCACCCGGACAAGACATTGTTTGACGAACTGCAGGATACTTATCCTAACCTTAACAACACTAAAATACGTAATGTACTTGCAGCCTTCCTCTTTACCGGGGATAATGTATTTAAACAGATAAAGGATTTAAGTGGTGGGGAACGCGGACGATTAAGTCTTGCCAAATTAATGCTTGGCAATGCCAATTTCCTTATTTTGGATGAGCCCACCAACCACCTTGATGTCACTTCAAAGGAAATATTGGAAAATGCATTAAAAAATTACACCGGCACCGTTTTGTATGTGTCACATGACCGTTATTTTATTAATCAGACGGCAACAAGAATATTAGATTTGTCATCTGACGGCATAACATCCTATATCGGAAATTATGACGATTATATCGAAAGACATCTTGTATCCACTGCAAAAGATGATGAAAAGCAGAGGGTTATCAAAGAAGAAACCGAAACAAAAAAGGACTGGAAAAAGTCGAAGGAAGAACAGGCACGGGAACGTAAACGGCTTAATGATATCAAGAAAACCGAAGCCCGCATTGACGAATTGGAACAGCTTCTTATCTCTCTTGATGAAGAAATGAATGCAAATGCCACCAATGTTGAAAAGCTCACAATAATTTCCAACCAACAGGCTGAAACCAGCGCTGAACTTGAACGCCTTTATGAAGAATGGGAAACGCTCTCCTGTTAAATCCGGAGAGCGTTATATGAAAAACTATATATATTCTATTTTTCAACTGAAAAAGTATCTAAGCACTTCCAGAACCTTCCTTCATTCTCTTCGTCCCTTGCTCCCGCAATATATACGGTACCTCCATCTGCACTATCCAGTATATAGAATGAAAAGTATGTACGTTGATTATTATATGAATTCCTTCCTTCCCATGTAACTTTATACCCCTGCTGTCCATTCAAATCCACAGGATAATGTTCAAACTCCCCACCTTCTCTCAGGCACTGTTCCATAACCTTTACAAAAGCCTTTGCCCCAAACTCTGAATCCTCTTTATCTAATGAAACATTAGAAAGGTCAAAATACTCCCGTACCATAAAATGTCCAAATACTTCTTCAAAATTTGTTTTCATATAAGACAGCACATCATGGTCATAAGCGTTACTCTTTGTAAAGCTTCCAATAACCATACCTTTATTAGCAGGAGTATCATTATTTATCTTTTCATTATCTGCAAAAAAACTCAAACAACAATCCTTGTCTTTGTTATCCTTCCATTCAACAAGAGCCCATCCTCGGATTTCGTCATATCCCTCCGGAATATTCATATAACCGGTGTCTTTATTTCCTACTCTCTTTCCCATCCCCATATAGCTGCTGTCGGCAGCCTTAAACTTATCCTGTTTATTACTGCTTAACGAAAAAGAATACAGATTATCCAGATAACAGATGTAACCCGGTTTATAAGTAATAGTAACACAATGTATCGTATTCTTTTTTTCAGGATCTTCAAATATATTCATTTGATTGTGGTATCTTTGTCCGGATTCTACAGAATCCCACTGATATGCCATCCCTGACAGACCATTTGTTTCAATAAAGCTTCCATCCATTTGTGAAGGATTACCATCTACATCAGTTCTTACTGCCAGTTCATCGGAATTCGACAAATCTTCTAAAATCCCTACGCTGACAGCATCAAACATATTATTCGTCAAATTCATCCTTTTGTTAAATGTTATGCATTTTTCAAAGCTTATACCAAGATAATTTTCCTGCTTTTTATCCGCCGTCAGCAGGGAAATAGTAATGCATGCCGTTCCTTCCGGATCATACAGCCGCACTCCCTCTTTTATGCCATCCTTTCCTCCGGCATAATCATCATTTTGCCCATCAAAAGATCCAGCCATTACAAACCCCTCCGGCACATCAATATAGCCATATATGTTATTGCCAACCCGGGGGGCTTTATCGGAATATTCTGTCACAGTGCTGTCGTAATATAGGGTATATGTCAATATTTTGTTCAAAATAATGAATAATAGTACAATGCTTATTATTATAACAAACACCCATACAATTTTTCTCTCTTTCACCATCTGCCTCACTCCTCCTACTTTTGTATAACTATTGCATTTCCTGTCAATGATTTGGCAAAATACAGCATATCCTTGTAATACTTTTTATAAATTATATCCAATTCATCTTCATGCCGTTTCACCATATCCCCCCAATAACACAGCAACTTACTGATTCTCCATATATTTAACTGCATAATCCAGCACATAATCAATATTTTCTTCAAAGATAGATGTAAATGCTTCCTCATCCATTGGAATCCTGACATCTAACGGCATATTACTTATACCGGATATATCCGAATCAATAAGCACATCTGAATTTTCATCTAATATCAGCATAACCGGAAAAGACAGCTCGAACCTCCTCAATCCATAGCTGTTTGACATCATTGCTGACCCTGTGCTTTTGGTCATGCCCATAATTGTTACATTTTCCAATTTTCCCATAAAGTAAGCAAAAATTTCTGCCGCACTGGCAGTATCCGCATTTACCAAAATTACAATTTCCCCATCTCCCCATACATTATCCGGTTCAATATATAC
>JAIDHZ010000064.1 GCA_029052995.1 Lachnospiraceae bacterium
TCCCTGAATTGGCAGCTGCTTATATTTTTGAATATATTTATTCATTAAAATCCCTCCCCTAACAGAACTGGGAGATCCATTCTTTAATCTCTTTTTCCCTTAAAATAATTTCTGTTTTTATATTTCCATTGATAAGCTCCGGTAAACATTCTAATTTATCCCGTTCAATCGTATTAATATGATTAATCTCACGAAATCCTTTTGCACGGTGGTCGATTTCAACGATAACAGAACGGACACCGTGCTGCATCGCAAATATTCCACCATGAAGTCTCGTACCCACATAATCCACACGTCCATTTTCACAGACATTTGCATAATCTTTCAAAGAATATATAAAATGTACATCTTTAGTATGCTTCAATGTATGAAAATATCCTTCATCCTCATAGGTCTGTACCCAAAAATAGAGTTTATCATAATTTTGTTCTACTATAGACACTAACATCTGATCTCTTTCCGGATTCTGATATTTCTTCTGTCCACTAAGAGTAAATACAGCGTTACATGACTTTTTAACCGGAATACTTGAACATACCTCCTGATTAAATCCCCAAAGGGTCGGGCATCCTGTATTAATTGCTTTTACACCTTCAATTGCTTCAAGCATTTGCTTACTTTCCTCATCCCTGACACTATGGAAAATATCCTTACGAAGAATACTTTTATAAAAAGCTTTTGTATAAAAGGTTGGAGATTTTCCACTTTTTGTAATCCCCACACCTACCATAATACTATTGCGATATAAACGTTTAGATAATGGTCCAACAGACCATTGACCAATTGATCTCAAAATATCATTTGTCAACAAATTTGTACCTAAAATAAATTTGTAGTCACAATTATCTGCATACCTCACCTTTTTGCTGTTTCGTAAATAATGATATAAATTCAGATTATTAATATGTGTACCAAAACGCATAACATAACTCTTACTCAGTAACGGCTCTAAACACTTTTCCGTGCTTTCTAAAATTATATCGTCTCCCCGATTAAAAGTTCCGATTGCTGTATCAAACAATAATACATCCATACTATTCTCCTTCTTGTGCAAAAAAATTGACTATTGCCAATCCTGTTTCAACAAATAATTATCATGCATCATCCATCAAAAACTGCTGAATCGTGCACTTAGTTTTTTGTTTCCACTCTTCCCGTATAATTTTGTCATAAGTAAAATCTAATGCCACCATAAACTTTGTATAGAACTGTTCGGCATCAAGCTCACCCTCTGTCAAAAAAAAGGATTCTATTCCCGCAATTTGTGAAAATCTCAATAGCTTTTCATCCCATATAAAACCAACCAGTGGCACGTCTAATGCATACGCACAAATACATGAATGTAGTCTTGCACCCAGAATAGCTTTATACCCTGCAATTAATTTTACTAATTGCTTCGCACTATCGGGAACCACAATATTTCTTTCTTCCATTCCACACTTTTTTAAAACCGTCTTTCCCAACTGATAATCTTTCTCTAATCCATTTGTAAACAATTCCCATTCTATCCCTGAATCTTCTAATTTATGAATAACATTGCAATAAAAATCAATTAATTGCTCCTCAGTAACATTATATCCATATTGCAAAAAAATTTTTGACCTAATCAAATTTACTCCAACTTTTTTTGCTGAATTACTTTTTTGGACATCATAACATTCCGGTATCCAAAATGCCGGATCTCCTACCATTTCCACCTTAATATCTGAATCTCTGTTAATATAATATCTTTTTAACTTTTCAAGTCCGGCCACACCATCTCTTGTTGTAAAGCATTTGACACAGGGATAATTGGTATGCGTCTGCAAACATCGGCAACGCCAATCCGATTCATCAAAATTCTGAATATTCATAGCATCAAACATAACAGGAATATTTAATTTCTGTGCTTCTTCTATGGCAACCGAATAATATGCCCATAATTTCTGCGTTCTATACTTATAACTTCCACATGCAAAAATAATCATATCAGCATTTTTAATCTGCTCTGCATAATATTTTCTTGTGAGCAAACTGATTCCCCAAAACAAAAGCTTGTATGATTTTTGCGAAAACGAAAAAACTTTAGACAAAACCAGCAATATCCAATATAATAAATGCCTCAGGTTCTTCTTAGGCGGCCTAAAATCGACACTTACAGCCTGATATTTTCTTCCCACAAGATACTCTACTGTATCTGCAAGGAACTGTTCTCCATAATTTTCTAAATCAACCAAACCCATCAACACAATTTTTTTCATAATATCTCCAGTATTTTTCCCTTACAAAAGTCCTTCTGACTAAGACAGTTCCATACAAGTTATCATTCTTTCATACATTTCGCTTAAATCTACATGTGTTGTCCATCCTAATGCTTGTAGCCTCGTTGTATCCAGATATACCTGCATCACCGGATTATAACTTGCATTCGGTGTGTCCGAAACTGCAATAACTACACTGCTCTTTCCCTGACCAAACTCTTTTGCAACTAATTCCGCCATTTCCCTGATAGAACAGTAGCTGTTTACATTTGCCGCATTATAGGCCTGCCCATCCTCACCCTTGGTCAAAACTGTCAGCAAAGCAGTCACTGCGTCCGCAGTATATAGATACATTCGTTTTGTCAACCCCTCTGTCTGCAAACGTATATCCTTTCCCATAACTGCACAGCGTGCGAATTCTGCGAATACTCTTCCGTCATCGCCTGCCACCCCTGGACCAAATGTCTGGGTAAGCCTCACTATTTTTACCGGAATTCCATATTCAGATGCATATGCCACACAAAGATTTTCCACCATCTGCTTACTCTCAGAATAGGAGCTTCGCACCGCTAAAGGATTCAGGTAGCCCATCCTTTCCTCTGTAAGCGGCTGCTCATCATATGGTGTACCATATACTTCCATACTGGACATATATACCATACCCTTTACATTCTTCTGTCTTGCCAATTCCAGCAAATTTCTGGTACCATCAATCGCAGTTGTTATCGTCTCCACCGGTTTTTCCACAAAATCACGACTGGCGGTTATGCTTGCTCCATGAATAATATAGTCCACATTCTCCTCAATTAATGGTAATTTTAATATGTCCCCAGCTACAAGCTGTAAATCTCCCCGTTCAATATAAGAAGAAAACAATGTATTGGCTTTTTCCTTATTTCTTACAAGGGCAAGTATATGAATCCCAGCTTCTTTTTTTTCATTGCGCTGCATTATCCCATGAATCAGTGTTGTACCAATCAAGCCGGTGGCTCCTGTCACCAATATGCATTTTCCATTCAGGCATTCCCAATCAATTGATTCTTCCATTGCCATATTTTCCCAATCCTCTAAAAGAATCTCTTCTTTATTTAACATATATTTCTCCCTTAATCTACATAAATCTGCGCATTTTCCTGCGCATCCAAAAGTGCCCGCATTGTATAAAAATCATCCGGAGTGGTAATTTTTATATTTTCATATGGTCCGTCAATCAGGAATAATTTGTGCCCATAATACTTCATCATAGTACATGAATCAATAAAATCTGTAATTCCATCCTGCTGTGCTTTATGATGCACCTCTAAAATCTCATCTAACCAAAAACTTTGCGGGGCCTTTGCCACCCGCGAATGCGCACGGTCAGGTACATAATCAATGGAGTTATCATCTTTTACCACCATAATTGTTTCTTTTACAATTGCACTGGTAATAGCTGAACCATTTTGCTTTACACTATTAATATTATCTGTAATTACCCCTTCATTAATAAGTGGTCTGACACCGTCATGAATTAAAATAATACTCTTCTCTTCCCCTGCGATTTCCTTTGCAGCAGTTAATCCATTATAAATGGACATCTGTCCTGTCACTCCGCCCGGAACAACCTTTTTTACTTTTTCTATATGAAACCTGTCCAAAAGCTCCTTTAGATATGGTATCCATTCTTCCACACAGGCAACCACAATTCCGTCAATATCCGGATGCTTTTCAAATATTTCCAGCGTATAAATTATAATAGGTTTGCCATGCATTTCTAAGAACTGTTTTGGACGGTTGGTAGTTTTCATTCTTTGTCCTGTTCCACCAGCAAATATTACAGCTAAATTCATTATTCAAATCTCCTCTCTGCAACCTAAAGTTGTTGATTTTCCTCTATCAGCATACAAGGTTCATAAATATCTCCTAATTTTCCCGCCAATTCATCGTCCCATACACCAATATACTCATTATTGTCCAATTTAAACACATATTTCGTAGAATATTGAAATTGTGTATTAAGCTTTTCTGTTAAGATAACAGAATCTTCGTCAAATATAAACTGCAATTGCATTGATATTAATACCAGCTTGCACATCTTAGGCAAATTTATCTACCATTTTCCCCAGCCTCATAAATATTATAAATTGTATCTAAATTATTGTACACTTTTTCATTTTGGGTCATTATATAC
>JAIDHZ010000065.1 GCA_029052995.1 Lachnospiraceae bacterium
CAATGAAAGCGTTGAAAATAAAAGTCTGAATAATTTGGAAAAAGTGGAAATTTTCCGGCTCATGCACAATTTAGATGATGTGACGAGAGAAGTCATGTATTTACGGCTTACAGGAGAATTACAGTTTTCAGAAATTGCAAATATTATGGGGAAAACGGAAAATTGGGCGAGGATAACGTATTACAGGGGAAAACAAAAAATAATGAAAGGAATGAAAGAATGGAAAGAGAATTAGCTTGTGAGATTGTAAAGGATTTGCTTCCTCTCTATGTGGACGGACTGGTAAGTGATGTTTCCAAAAAGAGCATAGAAAACCATTTAGAACATTGTACAGAATGTAATAAGATATATCACGATATGGCTTTTCATCTGGAAATGGAAACACAGCCGACAGAGGTGGAGGATGTAAAAAGATTTTTGAAAAAAACAAAGAAAATGTACCTGTTATATGGTCTAGGAGGTATTAGCTTTATTGCAATACTTGTCTGCATGATTGTAGATTTGGCAGTAAACAAAGGAATTACATGGTCTTTAATAGTAGGAAGTTCTTGTTTATTTGCAGATGCTTTATTATATGTTCTTTCAATCTGCAAAAAGAATAAAGGCTGTATCACTATGGCGGTTATAAGCATTGGAATATTCTGTCTGCTTTCTGTTATACAGATTACCAGATATTATCTTATGGGGACAGGAACATTTTGGATTTTCCGTTATGGTTTACCTATCCTGCTATTATGGCTGGGTATCCTCTGGCTTCCAGTGCTTGCAAGAACATTCCTAAAATGGAATATCTGGGATTGTATTGTACTATTTCTGCTGTTGGTAATCATAGGAAATTATGCTACCAAACTGATTACCGGAGATTATGTATGGAACGATGTACTCCGCATGCACGATTTTATTGGTAATGCACTTGGCGAAGTTATTGGAATAATATTGTTTGGAATTATCGGGAGGGTTAAAAAATGGAGAAAATAATCAGCGTACAAAATCTAAGAAAAGCATATAAAAAAGAAACTGCCGTTGAAAATGTATGCTTTGAGCTTATGCCCGGAAATATTATGGGACTATTGGGGACAAATGGGGCAGGTAAGACTACGACATTAAAGATGATTACCAACTTATGCTCCAAAGATAAGGGGAAAATCGTCATAGATAATGTATCATTAGACAGCAATCCGGGACTGGCACTGTCAAAAGTGGGAGCTGCACTTGACACTCCCAGTTTTTATCAGGAATTAACCGCAAGAGAAAATATAGAATGTTTCGCACATCTGTATAAAAATATCCCTAATGCGCAAGTCATGGAATTACTTGAATATGTTGGACTTAAGAACCAGGCTGAAAAGAAAGTAAAGAAATTTTCTCTTGGAATGAAACAAAGACTGGCATTGGCAAGAGCTATGTTGGGACAGCCAAAGCTGATTATTTTAGATGAACCTGCAAACGGACTGGACCCACAGGGACAGATTAACCTATACCGTCTGATTTGTAATATGGCAAAAGAAAAAAACACAACCTTTATTGTTTCTTCACATCAGCTGCATGATATGGAAAAATTCTGTACCGATATTTTAATCTTGGATAAGGGAAAAAGCATTTTACAGGGAAAAACAGAAGATATTTTATCGGAAACGACAAATATTGTTGATTGCATACTGGAAGAAACAAAAGCTGCTGAAAATGTTCTCTCCCAATGTCAAGGAATAAGTCTGGTATCGCAGAAAGGAAATCAATTTACGATCAGACTTGAAAATATTTGTTTTGATGAATTTATCAGGAAACTTGTAGTAAATCATTTGCATATCCGCTATATTTCCATAAGGAAAAATTCATTACAGGATCTTTTTCTGAAATTGACAGAGGGGCAGAACCATGTATCCATTAACTAAATTATATGCTAGGGAAATGTATAGACAAAAGTTGATTTACGTTTTTTTTGCCTGTTTTTTTACAGCCTCTTTCTTTTATGCCTTTTTTATCTCAACACCGCAGATGGAAGAAATGCTGAATATCAACATTGGAATTGTTGGGAGAGAAAATTTCCCCGAATTTATGATGAGATTTTATGTCGGAACAGTGGGTATTCTTTTCAATGTATTTCTACTGACATTATTTATTTGTGAGGAAGATAGAAACAAAATGATTTATCAGCCTTTGTTACATGGAGAAAGCCGCAGCAGAATAATACAATCAAAAATTTACGTTTCAGTTAGTATGTCAATGATTTTTGTTTTATTGACAGCTTTTATAAACTATACAACAGCATTTATGCGGTGGGGATGTGAAATTTTTGAACTTACAGCCGTAACCAGAACCGTTACGAAATATCTGTTATCGTGTCTCTATATGTCTGTTATAACGCTTGGGATAATTGCACTTTGTGTTTGTACCCGTAACGCATGGAAAACAATATTTTTTGTGATTATTTATATGTTAATCGACTCATTTATTTACAGCTCCAACATTCTGTTTTTACAAAAAATATGGGTTGGATATTACCTTAACCTTTGCACGTTTTCATATGAATATCAAAAAATGCCATTAAAAGAAACACTCCCCGGGATATTCGTAATGGTACTATATGGATTTATTTTTTATCGTACTTCCCTATGCAGAACACAAAAAATAGATTTTTGAATGAGGTAGAAAAATGATTATAAGATTATTGGACATACAGTTTACAAGATTGAAAAGACAAAAGGTATTATATTTGTTTTTTGCCGTAATGGCAGCAATTATCATCTCTAACGCACTGGGGTGTGCGGGCAGTTCAGAAGATAATGGTATGGGATATTATGCAGGCGGGAGATTTCCAACAATGTGTATGCAGTCCTATATTGATATTATTGGCACACTATTCCTTAGCTTTATCAGTGCGGTATTGATTTGCGGTGAAAAAGCAAACGGCATGTTAAAGCAGCCTTTGTTGAATGGTATTTCCAAAAAACAGCTTTTAATAGCAAAAACCGTTAGCATTTTCACAGTTGCTTTGATATGTTTTTTGTTTGTAGTAATATTTAGTATCGGAACCGGCTTTTTATTGTGGGGAAACCATATATTTGATTATGCACCAGAGTACATTTTACAAATGTTATTATTAGCTTTTCCACTGACAACAATGGTTTTGTTTTTAGTA
>JAIDHZ010000066.1 GCA_029052995.1 Lachnospiraceae bacterium
AAGAGGGCACACGTGACCCGCCTCTGTCTCGTGGGCTCGGACAGGTGTATAAGAGACAGACCCCATAAATAAACCCTTTAATGCCTTATTGGGGTATTTCAACAGGGCAAGAAAAATATGTTCCACAGAAATAAAGGAATCCCCCATCTGCTTTGCCTCTTTTTCTGCATGGACAAAGGTCTTTTGGAAATCAGAGCTGGTAAACAGATTCCCTCCTGACACTTTAGGCCGGTACGCCACCAGCTTTTCCGCTTCGCTGGTAAAATGCTGCAGGTCTATATCCATTTTTTCAATTAGCTTCGCAATCAGGCTGTCGTCCACAGTAATCAGGCTGAATAAAATGTGCTCCTGGTCAATTTCCTGATTGTTGTATTCATAAGCGATTTTTTCACAATTTTCCACAACCTCTAAAGATTTCTTTGTAAATTTCTCTGCATTCATGCGGATTCCCACCTTTCTATAATTCTACTTTATTATAACCCCTGCGCTACGGAAGCACAAATGTTATATTCTTATCACTATGGCGCTATTCCATTGATATTTCAGGCTGATACCTTTTTGTTACAAAAGACCTGCCACACTCTATGGCAGGTCTTTTATTCCGGCTGCATTAACCGTTAATTGCAATATAGTGCTTCGTCTCCAGTTCAGGCTTTGCCTCCTTTTTCGGAATATCAAGCCGTAATACACCGTCTGTAAAATTTGCCTGAATATCCTCTTCCGTAACCTGCTCCCCTACAAAGAATCTTCTGCTACAGGAGCCACTGTAACGTTCTCTTCTGATATATCTGCCATCCTTATCCTTGGTATCCTTATTCTCATTTGTCTGTGCAGAAATGGTCAAATAACCCTTTTCTAACTCTGCCTTCACATCTTCCTTCTTAAATCCCGGAAGCTCAATGGAAAGCTCGTATCCATCACCCTTATCCTTGACATCAGTATTCATCATTCTTGCCGGCTGTCTCGTACCGAAACTCCGAAAAGCTGGTGTCTCAAAGAAATCATCTAACAAATTCTCGTTCCATAAACTTGGCATAAACATAAGTCATTCCTCCTTTAACACTACTATGTCAACAATTCTTTGACCTGAAACTCAAATGGCTTCCATTCTATTATTGCCATTTTTCGCTCTTTTCTTTCGGTCTGGGTATAATATATCACTTTTTGTTAGCACTGTCAACAGGTGAGTGCTAAAATTTTCTGAAAATTTTGTAAAGTGATGATTTTGTAGGGTTTCAAGAGTTCAATAATTTCAGAGAAAAGGAATAACTGCCCACAAAGTGGTTGACCTCCACCATAAACTATAAGCCTACCTGTACTCGGTCAAGTAACAAGGTAGGCTTATTTATTTTCGCTTGTTGTTCATATCAATATTGACAATCAATACAACGATAAACGAACACCCAAAAACAACAGGCTTAAAACTTCATATGTCCTTTGTATATTTATTTTACATTTACTTTTATTCTCTTGTAATATCCATTCTGTGCATAAATATACACATAGCTTGTTCCTTTTTGTTTTGCATTCAGCTTACCATTTTTATCCACGGTAACAACAGAAGGATTCGTTGATTCATAACGGAACTTCGCAATATGAAGCCGAATCTTTTTTGAAGTCTTCATTTTGGGTTTGAGAGTCTTTGTTCTTCCCTTTTTCAGATTAATTGTCGACTTACTATATATTACCTTTGTCGGATTCCCGTATTTTCCTCCTGATGTTACCGCATGGGCAGACTTTGAAGTAGATATTACACTCTTTTTGCCATCTACGAGCTTATATGCAGATACAATATATTTGTAATATTTCCCCTTTGCCAGCTTCTTAACTGTATAGGTCTTCTTATTCGCTCCAACTGTCTTTATGCGCTTCATTTTTTTACCACATCTTGCACCATAAATAATATAACCATCTGCCCCATTGACCTTTGTCCATGAC
>JAIDHZ010000067.1 GCA_029052995.1 Lachnospiraceae bacterium
CATGTGATATAATTTGGGGTTTACCGGGAGGGCTGGTGGGGCTGCCAGCCCGCTTATGCGGGATTGGATAGGTTATATCATATTACCCTTTCCTCTGGTGCAGATCTGCTGATTCCGGTATCAGAGGATGAAAATATACACGGCAATTTACTATATAATCTTCACGAGGATGAGAACGCTTTAAATATATTTGAAGCTCTTAATCAGCATATGGACCGCTGCTTTGGAGAGGTAGTCTGGCATAAGCTTGAAGCAAATGATGAGTTGTTGCTTCATTTAATTAATGATTATATATTTAATGGTAAAAAAACAAAATAACCTACAACCTCATAATGCGTTAACAATCTCTTCCGGAGTCTCTATAATCCAGTCAGACCCTGCATATTCCAGCTCTTCCCTGCTCACATATCCAAAGAGTACTCCGGATGAATAATTCCATTTTCCTTTGTGTCTCTCCTGTTTTCCTCCCCTGGTTAACTCTTTACATCTGATAATACAACATATTTTGCTTCAAATCCTCTGTAATCACTCCACCCGCTTTTTCATATCTGTCATATATCGTTTTATATTTTTTTATTTGTTTTTCCGTCTCTGCTTCAAATTTTGTAATAGACACCTGATACAGTGGATTTGTTGCCAATCCATGACGAATAGCCTTTGCAAAAGGGCAGTACCTCACCAGTATATCCCTTGCTATCTTATTAAGCCGGAAACTTCCGTTTGATTCGTAATTAATCCAGTTTATATAATCCTTTACAAACACTTCCCTGTAATTGTTCTTGGCACGAGCCAGTGCTGTCTTAATCTTCTCTTTTGCATCCGCTGACAGCTCGTGGTTTTTGCTGTAAAACTGTATATAACTACAATATTCTGCCGTCAATGATTTGTCTCGTACATCATTCCAGTGAATACCCTGTATCCTACGGCACAATTCCCACCGGAATGCTCCCATTACTTCTAACATAAGGTCGTTCACATCTGACATTGTAAAAATCGGGAACATAAATCTTCCCGGAGTATCGCTCTTTTTTCCCGAGGTCTCCTGCCACATGATTACCCGTGATCCCACATTTGGCATTAAAATGATATCCGGCAACACCTCTTTCATGATCCTTTCACAGTTAATACCCTTTTCCGTATCAGAAAACATTACCTCCCGGTAGAATATGGAATAATCAATTTTTCTTATTTCATTTATTGCGTTTTCAAGCTTATCTGCTGTAACCAGCATTTTTTCAATTGCACTGTTCAAATCATAATCAGACAGAATTGGGCAAAATGTTGTAATCCTTCCATAAGTTACTTTATTGACTGAAGTAAACATATTATTAATCTCATATTCAACCATCTTTTCCCTGTCCTGTTGATATGATTTCATCTGTTCAGCAGTAATTTTTCCGCTTTTCTCCATGTCAGCAAGATATTCATTATAGTCCATATCAAACTCATTTTTGGAAGTATCCTTTTCACCATTGTAAATGCATTTAAGCCATTCATAAATTGTAAAAATGTGCTCAGAACGGCAGATATCCAAATGTGCTGACAGCTCATAAAGTGCCTGTGCATGTTCCTCTCCCACAAATGACATATCCATAAATCCAAAATTTAAAAACATTTCCAAAATAGGCGTAAGCGTACTCTCATCCTTTACTGCATGCATAAATACCTTATAATATATTTCATAGTAAACAGAAGAAATCTTCCTTCTTAATGCGTATACTGCATTGTCTGTGGACATCCGGTCCGGCAGATTCCAATAGCTTTCAATCGTTTCGGAAATACTGTCTATCTCTTCATCATTATAACCGGCATATTCCAGAATATGTGTCATACAATCCTCTGCTGTAATATCAATTTCCTTTCTGACATTTACACCAAGAGCCTCTGCATCCACTCCACCTGATAAAATATTTTCATAATCATAATTCTTAAATTCATTAAAACGCCTGGCAAGCATTCTGGTATTATATACATTTAATTTTCCGGCAACCTGCACAATTAAATTAATGTCCTTTACAATAGGTTCTATATCATATTTTTTAGCATAAGTCTTAATAGAAAGATTAAAGAAAAGTGCAAAAAGGTCATTTCTGGATTCGCTTATCATAATGTCCTTGTTATAAGACAAATAATTCTCCATCTCACCAATACCAAGGGCAAATCTCCTCATTTGAGCCGCAGCCTCCATGATAACACCAACAGTAAGCCCGTCATCCTTTCCCATAAGCTGCAAATATTCCTGCATATAATTTTTCATAATGCTGACACTGTTATTTACCTCCCAGCTTTCTGCCTTATGACGCATCTCTAATTGATTAAAATGCTCTATTCTTGAAAAGCTTTCCTGCTCAATCCGGTACTTATTACAAAAAGTTGTATAGTCATTGTAAAGCGTTTCAACAAACGTATGGAACTGGCGAGCCTTATTATTTAACTCTGAATAAACACACAACAGTTGGTGCCTTTGCGCAATTGCAGCTCTCAAAAAGATATTGCGAATCTTCTCCTGTCCTGTAAGTATATTTTTCAAATACGTAGAATCCCCACACAAAAATGCTGCCAGCACGGTATCCTCTCCCGCCACATAATCACATAAATATATATCCTTCTCCAGTATACCGATAATTGCATTTTTCTCGAATTTAACCTCTGAAAAATCAAACTTCTGTATTACAGTACCCTCCTGCACCAAATACCAATAATTAACCTTGTCATTTTTTTTTGCAATGACCTGATCACGCTTCACCTTTATTATTTCCATTATAACACTCCCCTATATTGTTTTTTCCCGCCGGTCATGCGAGTCGACATAAGTCAAATGGACATGCAAGCATGTCCGCTTGGCTCGTTGCTCGCAGAAATAAACCTACAGTTTTTATATGTCTATAAGTATACCAAATATTTCTATAAATCGCAAAACATTATGGAATATTATTTTTATCGGAAATTAATTTTCATGCATTAAAGAGCAAACACCTAAAATGCAATAATCACCCCTCCATCATTAGCGTAAAGCGAGCTTATTCCATATGTGTCAACGATTAGGGAATTCTTGAAGTGATACTGTTCCATCAATTTTTTCTCCACACGTTCTGCCCTCTTTTTGCAGTTACAGTGAGCGACTACCACGGTCTTTTCTGAAAATTCACTGCCTGTTGTTCCGACATAATCAATCATTTTATCCAATGCCTTGTTAATGCCTCTGGCCTGTCCCACCTGCTCGATACTGCCATCAGCCCCCCTCATATATGGCTTAATATTGAGTGCTGACGCAACAAGAGCTTTTACACGTGTTAACCTTCCATTTTTACGCAATGTCTCCAGACTTTCCAAAACAAATAATGTGTTCATATTGTCCCGAAATTCAGATACCCTGTCTACAATCTCTTTAAATTCCATTCCCTGCAGTGCGTACTGCTCTATCAATTTGGCAAGCAATAACTGTCCCGCTGAAGCTGATTTGGAATCAAATACATGAATTTTAACCTCAGGATGTTCCTCTTCATACATGTTTTTTGCCAGCTCAGCGCTATTGTATGAGCCACTTAATTGAGAAGACAGCGTCACTACAAATACCTGCTCTGCCCCGGCAAAGCTTTCCATATAAAGCTCCGGAGACGGGCAGGCAGATTTCGGACATCCCTCATATTCAGCAACCCGGCGGAGAAAATCAGCCTGGTCAAAGGAATCATCATCCACAATCTCATACCCATCTACATCAATTGTCAATGGAACCGATACAATATATTCCTTAAGTCTATCCTCCAACGTAAAATCAGTACAGCTGTCACCAACAATCTTAAATTTCATATTAATACCTCTCAATTCTTTTGAATTATTCTTATCAATTTATGTAGTATTGTTTACTATGTATGATAGCATAGCAAATATCATTTGTGAAGTATTAAACAGCAAATTTATGTTTTATCGTTTTATAGTGTAACCAAAGATTCCTTTTCTAATGCCTTAGAATATTTTCCATTTGGTGTTAAGACCTTGCCATTTTCATCTTATTTATAGTAAACTACAAATCATAAAAGCTTATACTTTAAATTTAAAGAAAAATGGGGAAAAAAAATGAGTTCATCACGCGTTAGAATTTCAGAT
>JAIDHZ010000068.1 GCA_029052995.1 Lachnospiraceae bacterium
CCTGTTCATTATTTAGTATTTTGAAAATAATATAATAATTTTTATTATATGTCATTCTATACAATTCTTCAAAGGCTTTTCTATTACCTGCTTGGGCTTTTTTTATTGTATACTCTATATCTTTTTTCATATTTCCCTCATTATTTATGTTTAATCATACAAAAGAACCATTTAAAAATAATCTCTGATTCGGGCATCAAAGGCCGTCACCTGATTAATGAAAATCAGGTGGCAGCCTCTATAAAATACTCTATTTAACTTTTACACGTTTTACTGGAGAATATCCACTATAAATTGTTTTCTTGCCATTCTTTTTATAAGCACGCACCTTATAATAATAGACTTTTTTACTTTTTACCTTTTTATCTGTATAAGAAACCGTATTTCTCTTTTTAATGGTTGCAATACATTTATATCCTTTTTTCTTTTTTGTACTACGGTATACTTTGTAGCCATCTGCATATTTATTTTTCTTCCATTTCAGATACACTTTCTTCTTAGACTTAGACTGTGCAGAGGATACTGTAACTTTACTATCTGTAATTTTAGTTGTCGCAGATGTTACCTTTAAAGAAAAGTGATAATCAACACCAGTCAGATATACACTCCGTATATATATATAATAGACCTTTCCTGCTGTTACCTCTATGGGACCCATTGAAATGGATTGTTCTTTTACAGATTTTTTCTTTGCCAACTCATTATTTAGATTATCTGTTATAGTAATATTAAATCCGTTTTCGGGATTACCAACAGCATCCCGGTTAAATGTAAAATTCAGTTTACCGGTAACAGAAGGGGTAAAAATATAATAATCATAATCATTGGATGATATAATATTTCCTGTATAAGTAACACCTTCTTTAACCCGATTCGCTTTCTCAAGTGTATTATTTGGCTCTGCCTCACAGTTCACAGTCGGTGCATAATCAACCTTTAAATCATATGTTTTAAATGTAGGTGCAGCTGATTTCATATCTGCCATCACCTTAATTTTGTAGGTTCCGGCTGCCAGATAATAATTCATCGATGAAGTCATTGTCTTAATTTCTTCCACTTCTGAAAACCCATCTGCCTCTCCATCTCTATATAATAGGAATTTCCAACCATCTTTAAGTTTTGTAATATCTTCTGATGCATTAGCACCTAAAGAAATGATTACTTTTCCTGTCTGTGGAATTTTAAAAGCATACCAGTCTTCATCCTCTATAAGAATATCATTCACACTTCTGGTAAAAAGATTACCATGATAGGTTTCTCCTGTATTGATTGGATTTGCATGTAACTGGTCATCATTTTCTTCTGTCTCCCAATGTGCATTGTCTGTATACTTTACTGAAAAAATATAATTTCCTTTAGGAGCAGTAAAGTTTGAAGACATAATTCTTATATAATATACCCCTGATTTAAAAGGAAGATTTTCCGATACTCTCGTATTTGTATCAAAATATGTACGTCGAAAAAAATCATCCGCTTCTCCCTCTTTATAGAGCTTATACTCCCAGCCAAGATGATTTCCCTGAGCTATACTGCCGTCTTCTGCTCCTAACATGATGTTAAAATATCCCTCTTTTGCAGTTTTCGGAATTTCAAATCTATACCAGTCTTCTTCATCATCATTAAGCGTACTACCGGCATAAGTTGTATTTAAGCTGATATGGGCAGCCGTAGCAATTGAATCATTGTTGATATCAATCTTTTGTGCCGCCTCGGCATTACTGCCAATGGATAGTATCATTCCTAACAATAAAGAAATCCCTGCCGCTGTCTTTGATATTGCTGTTATTACATTCTTTTTTCTTTTCATAAAGTTTCCTCCTATAATAATGTTCTATAGTAACTATTCAGAGCCTAATCTCATAAAAGCTATGTTTTTGTTTGATATGATATATTCACCAAATAGAATGATATTACAATTACATTTCTGAATACAAGAATTCATCATAATTTGAATCATTCTGGCAGACTCTTAACAATTACAAATTTTATCCCTACATTAAATATAACGTATTCCAAATGAAAAAAGTTTTATAAAATTAAAAATTTATATATTTTCAAATTTCATTTTCCAATATACAAATTTATCTTAATAATTTATGTGTCTATCTCACACTACAT
>JAIDHZ010000069.1 GCA_029052995.1 Lachnospiraceae bacterium
GTCTGATGTGTATAAGAGTCAGCTGTTGAATAGTGTATACTTTTATTCTCGCAGGCAGCGAGCCAAAGTCATGTATGCATGACCTTGAAAGATGATGCAAGGATTTAATACCTCGCAGATTGCTTCGGGGGCACTGACTTTAGATTATCCTATAAATAATATATTCGCAGGGGGAATTTGATATGGAGTTAGAAAAAAAGGATATGCGGATGGCACAGGGATCAGCCATTTTGATGATGGTAATTGTACATTTGTTTGCAAAAAAAGGGGCGGATGTGTATGGAAATCCGTTAATTTGGGTAAAGCCGGATGTGCCGTTGGTTTATTATCTGGGATTTTTAGGCGGAATCTGCTTACCATTTTACTGTTTTTGTACCGGTTATGCTCTTTTTGTGCAATTCAGTAATATGGAATTAAAACAGTATTTAAAAAAAACGTACTTCCGTTTAATAAAATTTTTGATTCGTTTTTGGGTTATATGTATTATTTTTTCTATCGTTGGTATAATTTTTGACCAATATGGGGAGGTTCCGGGTAATATATATAGATTTTTGGGCAATTTTTTTCTATTGGAACATACCTATAACGGTGCGTGGTGGTTTGCATCAACCTATACAGTATTTATACTGATATCTCCGTTATTTTTAAAGTTGGTAAAAAAGGCAGACAGCCGTGTTTTATTTGGATTGTTTGCAATTATATTTTGTGCATATTATATCTGTAATATGATGGATCTGTTTGTGGCAAGTCCAGAGGATTATTATTGGAAGGGATTCTTACTCAGGAAAATATCGGATTTATGGTTTGTATCCTTTTTTTATGTTGTTGGTATGCTGTTTGTAAAGGAGAAGATTATGTCCAGAATAGGACAATGGCTGGACAGGGTGGCAGGAGAAAAAAGGAATGTCTATCTCTTCGTTGTTGTAATAGTCACTACATTGGCGGCCTGTTTTATTGAATTATCGGTATCCATGTATTTCCTTTCAATATTCTATTTTATTTGTTTTCATCTTTGGAAAAAACCTGATAAAATAGAAAAGTTTTTCTTGTTTTTTGGAAAACATTCCACAAATATCTGGCTGATTCATATGTTTTTTTATTTATTCATTTTTAAAGACCTGGTTTTTGTGGTGAAATATCCGGTTTTTATTCTTATATTCATGTTGGGGCTCTCGCTTGCCTGCTCCTACATTGTGGAGTTTATTATAAAATTACTGTGGAAAAGTACATTGTTTCGGAAATTGGAAAAATGGGGATATAACTAATAATGCGTTCTCTTCTAAACTGGCACAAAAAGAGAGACCATGCGGCATATGATTTGTCTCAAATCTGCATAAAATAAACAAATATTGTGCGAATTATTTTTACCCTTAAGATTTGAAATTATAAAAGCAAATAATAATTGCAAAAAGTAATTCACAAATCAGTATTTACTGCATATCTTTATAATAACTATGCTTTTAGTGTACTGAATCATATTGAGACAGGGAAAGGAACATGATGAGAACAAACAGAGCATTAAAGGCTACACAGGATAACATAGATAAAGGCTACCTGCAGATTAATACCATATCTGACCAGAACCAGATTCCTGTAAGAAATGCGACCATTCAAATTGCAGATACCGGCAATCCAAACCAACCATTTGAAACATTAGAAACAGATGTCAACGGACAGACACCTAACATTACATTAGACGCACCTCCGCTGGAATTTTCCATGGAACCAAGCGATAATCAGCCATACAGTGAGTATAACCTTAAAATTTCAGCAGAAGGCTATGACGATGCAATCATTACAGGTGTACAGATTTTATCCGGCGAACTCGGAATTCAAAATATCCGCATGACACCAAGTGCCACAAATCAGAACGAATATAATCCAACAATAATAAGCGGGCATACCCTTTGGGAACTTTATCCACCCAAGATTGCAGAAGCCGAGATTAAACCAGTGAACGAAAGCGGAGAAATTGTTTTAAGCCGTGTTGTCGTCCCGGAATACATTATAGTACATGATGGTTCTCCTAATGACACGACTGCTACCGACTATTATGTCCCTTATAAAGACTACATTAAAAATGTGGCATCCAGTGAAATCTATGCCACTTGGCCGGAAGCAACCATTAATGCCAATGTTCTGGCTATTATTTCCTTTACCTTAAACCGAGTATATACGGAATGGTACCGCAACAAGGGCTTTGATTTTACAATCACCTCTTCTACTGCCTTTGACCACAAATGGATATATCAAAAAACGGTCTATGAAAACATATCCCAGGCAGTAGATAACATATTTGCCAACTATTTATCCCGTCCAAATGTGTCGCAGCCAATTCTAACCCAATATTGTGATGGTAAACGGGTAACCTGCCCGAACTGGATGAGCCAGTGGGGTTCTAAATATTTAGGTGACCAGGGCTATACTGCCATTGAAATTATCAGAAACTATTATGGCGATGATATGTACATTAACGAAGCAGAACAAATATCCGGAATCCCTTCCTCGTGGCCTGGTTACGATCTTTCTGTCGGTTCCACCGGCGCTAAGGTACGCATGATCCAGGAACAGTTAAACCGGATTGCGAAGAACTACCCTTCGATTCCAACCATTGCGGTAGACGGAAGCTACGGTGAAGGAACCAAGGCTGCAGTAGAAAAATTCCAGTCAATCTTTAATCTTCCCGCCAACGGAATAGTTGACTATCCTACATGGTATAAAATTTCCCAGATATACGTGGGAGTCAGCAAAATTGCAGAGCTTACATGATATAAAGCACACAAATTCACTTGCTTGCAAGGGTGAATTTGTGTGCTTTATTGAATAAGCGAAGCTTATGCCGTTTTCTGTCCTTTTTTTGCCTTTTTCGCCTCAAGTGCCTTGTCTGTAGGCTTTACTAAAACAAGACATATAATCAAAGCAAGAATATAAAGTGCAATGGTTGCATAAAGCACATGCTGATATCCAACCGGATTTACCATTACTCCATGAACTTCTCTTTCCTGATCCTTAAACTGATTTACAATCCAGTTTGCCATCTGGTTACCGGTAAGACCTGCAAATGCCCATGCAGAAAGTGTAATTCCGTGAATTGCACTGATACTGCTCATTCCATAATGATCGGAAAGCAGTGTTGGCACATTGGAAAATCCACCACCATAGCCTGCATTTACAACAAAAATAAGGCAAAGTACCAAAATGGTCAGCAATGTGTTTCCTTCTCCACTTTCAATACCGTTTGTCAGCATTACAAGTGCGGTAAATGTAATGGAAAGAATAAATATTAATTTGTAAATGGTATTTCTGTCCTTCATGGTATCCGCCCATGCAGAAAAACCGAGACGTCCACCGGCATTAAAGACAGCCGAAACTGTAGATATGATTCCAACAACTCCTGCAAGACCGATACATTTTACTATCATTTTTTCCTGCGAAATCAATGCCAGACCACAGGTAATATTTATATAAAACATTAACCAGATTCCAATGTAATTGCCAATCGGCTTTGTTTTTATTACAGACATAATGCTTAATTTTTCTTCACCGCCCTGAGGCTCATGCCAGCTGTCAGGCTTCTTAAGAAGCAGATGCCCTACAAACATCATAACAAAATAAACACATGCTAAAATCCAAAACATCTTATAAATACCGCCATCTCCAAGACCGTCTAACATTGCCTGCATAATTGGGCTTGCAATTGCTTTTGCAGCACCAAAACCTGCCACTGCAAGTCCGGTAGCAAGACCCTTACGGTCTTCAAACCAAAGCATCAAGGTCTTAACCGGTGACAGATATCCTGTACCAAGTCCGATACCCATAATGAAGCCATAACAAATATAAATGCCAATCAGTATTGGAACGCTTCCTGGATTCTTGCCACCCAGATAAATAAATAATCCTGTGCCCGCCATACCCAAAGCAAAACAAATAGTTGCAATCAAAGAGGATTTATGAATATCCTTTTCAACAATATTTCCTAAAAATGCCGCTGACATTCCAAGGAAAAAAATAGCAAAACTAAATGCCCATTCTGTTGCTCCCTTTGAAAAACCGATATAGTCTGCAATTTCCTGACTAAAAATTGACCAACAATACACCGTACCTATACTGC
>JAIDHZ010000007.1 GCA_029052995.1 Lachnospiraceae bacterium
GTTATTTGCTTAAGGAACTGTTAAAAGTCAGAAAGGAAGAAAATGAAGCATGTTTGAAAAGAGAAGGAAACAGCTTGGCAAAAGCTTAAAAGAAAGCGGTATGCAGGCAGTTATCATAAGCAGCCCGTCAAATTTATACTATTTTACCGGTTTTACCGGAGGGGAGGCATTTTTTGTCATGCTTTTAGATAGCAGTTTCCCGAAACATGAAGATACAGTACAGGCAGGATATGTGATAACGGATTCACGCTACTATGAACAGGTGGAAAAGGAATGCTCCGGGCTTGCATTAATCCGGTTAGAGGGGAAGGGATATAGTGAGGCAGTAAAAGAATTGTTTGATGGTATGGATGGAGGGGGGAGAGTCGCAATCGAAGGGGATATGAACCTTTCTCAATATCTGAAATTATGTGAGGCTTGTAAGGATTATGAATTTCAGGTTAAAGGTGATGTGATTAATTCCTCTAGAATGGTGAAAGACGAATCTGAGCTTGGGAAAATCCGAAAGGCAGAAGAAATTGGGGATGCTGCATTTTCTTACATTCTTGAAAAAATTAAGCCGGGAATGACAGAGGCAGAGATTTCTTTTGAACTGGAATTTTATATGAAAAGGCATGGCGCATCCAAATTAAGCTTTGATACCATTGTGGCAAGCGGAGTTCATTCTTCCATGCCCCATGCAAAGGTTACGGAGCGGAAGATAGAAATTGGTGATTTTATTACAATGGATTTTGGCTGTGTTTATCAGGGATATTGTTCCGATATGACAAGAACCATTGCGGTGGGGAACCCTACAGAAGAAATGAAGAAAGTATATCAGATTGTTTTGGATGCAGGCAGGCGGGCGATGGAACAGATTGCAGAGGGAAAAAAATGCAGTTATATAGATTCTCTTGCAAGAGATTATATAAAAGAACAGGGATATGGAGAATATTTCGGTCATGGGCTGGGGCACAGTGTAGGCCTGGATATTCACGAAGAACCACGGTTTTCTCCAAAATGCGACACCGAGTTAAGGGAGAATATGGTCATTACCGTGGAGCCGGGGATTTACCTTCCGGGACGGTTTGGCGTACGGATTGAAGATCTGGTAGCAGTGACAAGGGATGGTTTTTATAACCTGACCCGCTCTGAGAAGGAGCTGGTTATTCTGTAGGGGAAAGAAATCTACAGACCAGGGACAGGCAGACAGAAATTTAAAAAATTTCCGGCAGTTGTGGAAAGTGTGTGAGCATTATATAGAAAGCCGACACTGCGGGCAGGGATATTGAAGTCAATGGGGATTTCGATAACCTGCCCGCTTTCAATATAAGACTGCACGAATTCCTTAACCACACAGGCAACACCCATACCGATAGCTGCAAAATCAATCAGCAGATCCATATTATTGATTTCTAAAATCTGGCTTGGGTGAATCTGGTGGGAAGCAAGGTAATCATCAATATAGATGCGGGATATATTTTCCTTATCTAACAGCATTAGATTAGATTTTTCTAAGATTTCCTTTTCTGAAAGAGGCCTTATATCTGATACGGAAGGCGTATTTTCAGAAAACATAATAACTTCGTCCGCCTCACGTAAACTCAGGTTATCAAGGTAAGTCTGTGTTGTTACAAAGGTATCCTGGATAGAGCGCAGAGGGGTAAAAAGATACCCTTTGCCAAAGTCTGTATCGCAAACCAGTCCAATATCAATTTTATCCTGTTTTAATAAGGCAATGGTCTCGAAGGTCGGATTACATTCAATGGATACTTTTACATGTGGGTTTGCGTCGATAAAATCCTGAAGATATGGCAGCAGAATATGTTTGCACAGGGAGGTGGAGACACCTATGCGCAGCTGCCCCATACCAAACCGTGAGATTAGATGTAAAGTCTGCTCCGCCTGTTCAATGGAAGAAAAAGCTGTTTCCAAATGGCTGAATAAAGTCTGTCCTTCTTCCGTAAGCTTTACACCTTTTTTGCTGCGGACAAACAGTGTATGGGAAAGGGAGTGCTCTAACCGGATGATAGATTTGGATACGGCGGGCTGGCTGATATACAGTGCCTCAGCTGCTTTGCTGATATTGCCGTATTTTGCTACTTCATAAAATATTTTGTAATGGTTCAGATTTTGTTCCATGCTATTCCCCTTTTTATATGTTTGTGGTAAAATATCGTTGCTGTTTATTATAACAAATAATTTTTTATTTGCCAATTAAAACATAACTATATGTTATAATAAGTATTCAATATATATATT
>JAIDHZ010000070.1 GCA_029052995.1 Lachnospiraceae bacterium
GTTCATGACATTATACAATCTGATATCCGTTTCTTCACCTCCATGTGCCGAGACATCAAACTGCCTATCTACATCTTTAGTTTACCACCATTTTCCATATTACGCAATCATAAATACAGAATATTCATATTTTTTAAATTGGTGGTTACGTCCACAGTTTAAGCGTCCGTTTCTACTATCTATATCGGATTATTAACGTAATTTATTTATGCAAAATCAAATAAAAATTTATGATTTCAAATCTAATTTTATTATCAACATTTGTAATCTCTTTTCACACTTCTATTCGTACTAAGGAACTGTTAAAAAATAACTTGTGAATAGTTCCTAATCCCACCAAAAATACCACACAGTAGCTTTAGAGAGACTGTCCGCAAGGATTTCCTCACTGCATCCGTATCCTGACTGATCTATCAGGTCCGCACAGAATGCATAATGCTCCTTTGCAAGCTCTCTGGCACTTTCCTCTGATACTGGTTCCTCCAGCACAAACTCCATGGCATCATGGGAAACCACCGCAGGAACTGCGCCATATTCCTCATACCAGTACCGGCATATTGCAATCATTTCAACGGCATCGGGGCATTCATTCCATCCACCTATTGGCAGCCATGCCATAACCTCCCATGGATTTGTTACCGGTATTTCAAATAAAATACACTCGCAGTTAAGATTTCCTTCATATGATACAAAAGAAGATAATGTATCGATTTTCCCTCCAATATCCACACTGCCATACTCTGCACCCGCAATTTCGTGTATATAATCCGTATATATTGCATAATCACTGATATCTATATCATTCTCTGTTTTATTTCCACCATTAATCACCTTATACGTATCATAACGCTTCTTTAGTATCTTATTCCCTTCCTCACCGTTTTCCTTCAGTATATTCTCTCTTCTGTATCCATCTTTCTCCAGCATCACAAACCATTGGTCAAGTATATCATCTGCTGCCACAATCACCGGTACAAATCCCTCTTCTTTTCCCCTTGCGGCAGCCTCCTTGTACGCATCCCTTACATTATCAGGGTCTGTTTTTTTATAAAACACCTTATAAGGGCATCCCACCCAGTCAATGATCTTTTCTGTACTTTCATCATACTGCTCCATAATTTCTATACAAAATTCCACTGTTTTATTAATCTGTTCATCATGTGTAATTGAAGGAGTACCGTCGCCTTTTTGGATACCATAATCCCCAAAATAAGAGTGGCATCCGCCTTCAATAACCTGCTCGGCCGTATCCTTTGGCAGATTTTCCCTGCAACTGTCATATTTCGCCTTATTCATTACATTGTCATTTGAGCCATACACGGAGATCACCCGCAAATCACTGCCGTTTAAATCTACTGTAGAATAGGCTCCAAGCAGTATCAGTCCTGCAAATTCCTCCCTGTAAGAGGATACATAACTTGCTGCCATGGCACCCCCTAAGGAATGTCCACCCATATACCATTTTGTTATCTGTGGAAATGCATCCTTTAACCCGGTTGCCCTGTCTATGCCAAACACTGCAAGGTTAGCAGGCATACTGGGCAGTATACATAAAATCCCCTTTTCTGCAAATGCCTCCATAAGGGGTGCATATGCCTCATATTCCACCTTTCCGCCGGGATAAAAAATAAGCCCTGCCACCGGATTTTCCGGTATAAATGCATAGACATTTTTTTCAATCTGCCGAACCCTTATATCCTGCTCCTTCTCTAGTATTGTAGCGGCCTGCTCACCGGCGGGATAACTGTCATGAATGTAAAAGACTGCGCCACAGACAAATGATAGCATTAAAACAAATATAATGATGCCAATATATTTTCTATTTTTAACCTTTGTTGCTTTAGCCCCCACGAATATTCCCTTCCTTTTCTAATAACTGCCCTTATAATTCCAAAGTCGAAAAATCAATTGTAAAATCCTCATAAATCCCAACCGGAATTTTATCTGCAAGGCTGTAGGTCTCCATTGTTTTATTTTCAAAATTATGGCAATGTACCGTATTGCTTTTTGAATCCACAATCCAGTATTCGCGGACTCCTGCCGACTCGTATTTGACAGGCTTTACCAGATAATCCATTCTTTTGCTGCCGGGTGACACCGCCTCAATAATCCAGTCCGGTGCACCATGACATCCCTTTTCGGAAAGCTTATCCTTATCACATATGACAGAAATGTCAGGCTCCATGTAATTCCTGTCATCCTTATTCAAAAAAACTCCAAAGGGTGCCGGTAAAACCTCGCAGTTTCCCTTTTTTCTGTCAATGTAATTTCCAATTGTTTTGTCTAAAAAATGTACAATTTTCTGATGTGGCAGATTATGCGGTGCCATATCATAAATACATCCGTCAATCAATTCCGCACGTTTCCCTTCCGGCAATTCATAAATATCTTCAATTGTATAGATTTGTTCCTGCGCCAATCCCATATACATATCTCTTTTCCATAATTGTTTTCTATGATTATCATACACATTTTTTGCCGGCTTATCAACTATTTTATTTACTTAGAAGCTATTGATTTTGAAAAGAGGGTAATACTATTTTACTGAACCTGATGCCTTTTAAAGCCACGTCCTGCAACCGGAAGAAGCACCAAAGCAAGCAGGGCATATACAATATAGCAC
>JAIDHZ010000071.1 GCA_029052995.1 Lachnospiraceae bacterium
ATCTACACCCTCGAGGTCGGCGGCAGCGTCAGCTGTGTATAAGAGACCGGTATGATAAACTGGTAGACACCAGCTTTGCCAAGGAAGCTGCCAAAAAATAACATTTAACTAAAAAGGGAACTGTAGCACGACAGTTCCCTTTTCTATTTCTTTAAGCCTCTTTTTGCATAAATAAAACCGCAAGCATTCCAGGACCGGTATGACTTCCAATTACCGGACCAATCTTTGTAATAGTTATATCCCTGACATCCGTTCTTTCTAAAATCTTTTCTTTAAGCTCCAATACAGCTTCCTCATTATCGCCATGGGCAATAAATAAAGAACGTTCTTCATCATCCATGTCTTCAATGATTTTTCCAATCATGTATTCCATACTTTTCTTTATGCCGCGTACTTTATTTTCCACAAACATTTTACCTTCATCATTTACACTGATAATAGGTTTAATCTTAAGGGCACTGCCAAGCATTGCCTCTGCAAAGCTAAGACGTCCGCCACGTTGTAAATGGAACAGGTCACCTACGATAAACCAGTGTGCAACACGCTTATGATTTTCCAAAACCCAGTCCTTTAATTCGTCAATACTTAATCCCTCTTCCTTCTTCTTAGCAGTCAAATGCAGAAAATAACCAAGCCCTGCTGATGCACATGATGTATCAATAATATAAATTTTCCTCTCTGGAAAATCCTCTAAAAGCATATCCTTTGCGATCAATGCTGACTGGTAAGTTCCACTTAATCCGGATGTAAGCCCAATATATATAATATCTTCTCCCTTTTCCAAATAAGGTGTAAAAAACTCTACATAAACCGCTGGATTAATCTGTGAAGTAGAAGACGTTTTACCATTTTTTAATGCCGTATAAAAATCCTCCAATGTCATATTCCTCTCGTCAGGATAATGCACAATTTCTTTATTATCCAGATTAAATGCCATTGGAATAACCTCTATATGGTCCGTTTCAATCAATTCCATTGGTAAATCAAGGGTTGCATCACTTACTAATGTGTAACTCATATATTTGCCTCCTTAAATTAACACTTACTCATACATATACTTTTCCCTTTATATTTCTTTATAATGCATGAGCATCCACAATAACTTTTTTTAAAACCTTATAAAGCTTATCAACATCAACCGGTTTAGTAAGATGTGCCTGCATATCTGCCACTAGCGACTCTTCAATGTCCTCTCCGTATGTATTTGACAGCAAACCAATAATTGGTATCTCCTCTCCGTCCTCTTTACCGGAAATACGGATACATCTGGCCGCCTCTCTTCCATCCATAAATGGCATTTGCACATCCATCAGCACTGCATCATATGTATGAGCAGGTTTTGAGACATATCGAATAACTGCCATTCTTCCGTTATCCACCGCATCTACTGTAAATCCTACAACCTCTAATACAGCCCGGATTGCATCCCGCCCCATTTCGCTGTCTTCTGCCAGTAAGATACGCTTGCCTGAAAAATCTCCTGCTGCCGGTCTTATCATTTTTTTCTTAACTGATTTTTCTTCTGTCGGCTCCTGCAGTTTAAAAAGCAGTGTAAAGTATAAATGTGTACCTCTTGCATCAACATTAACACCAATATCCCCACCCATCATTCTGATAATCTTAGCCGCTAAAGACAGATCAAAATGCTCCTCTTCAATATAACCTGTTTCCACATTGTGCTCAAAACCGAAAACGCTTTCTTTCATTTTCTCAGATAATCCATTTCCAGTATCATCTAACATAAAGCGTATATATACGTTTTTTTGATCTGCTGCCACCTGCTTTGCACTAAGCCAGATCTCACCTAAAACCGGAGTATATGAAACTGCATTTTTAATCAATGTGTACATTGCCTGAAACAGTCTGATTTCATCACCTAACAGCCTTTTAAACTGGCATTGTGAAGAAATGTGAAACTGAACATTCTTTTTCTCAATAGTCTCTCTAACCGCAAGGTCAATCCTGTTCAGTAATTGATCCAGGCGGAACGGCTGGCTGGCAATGTTAATCTTATCATTATCAACCTTTACCGTCTCCAGCAGTGCATCCATAACCCGCATCATATGCCCCGCATAATGATCAATATTATCTAAGCAGTCCAACAATTTATCCTCTTGTTTATAAATCTGCTTTGCCACACTTGCCATACTTATAATGCTGTTCATCGGATTCTGGATTTCACGGGAAATATTTGCTAACACCTCCCCTTTTAATTCAGCAGCAGACCTGGCTGCCATTAAAGAGTCCCTAAGCTGCTTCTGCTCATCAATCTGTACACTCCTAACCTGCTCCACATCCTGAAATAAAATATATACCGTAACTTTTCTATTTGCATTCTCATCAAACAAAATCCTGCCATTCATACAATGGTAAGTCCCCTGATGAGTGCGGTAGCGGAAATCCATCTCCTTGCTTGTAACTCCATTTAAGTAATCGTTTTGAAGAAAACTAATGTCAAAACACTCCAAAAACTTCTGCCTGTCGTCTAAGTGTACTTTATCAAGCCATTTCAAAACAAAATCCATACTGTAAGAATGCCGGTTTTCTATATTGGCCTCCAACAGGTTTATAAAAACATCATTACGAATCTCCACGGCTATTAAATCTTTATATAATGCTTTTAATGAGAAAATAAACTTTCTTTCTGAAAGTCCCCGTTCCACAGCAGAATTTAACCGATCCTGCTTTTGCATGGTCAATACATATCCCTGTTTATTTTCCTGCATTCGTACCTTCGCCACAGTTTCCTGAAACACATTTTCCAGACAGGAAACATATTTTACATTACCCTTACATTCTATACTGTTCAATTCATGAATTGGACAGTCCTTACATGGTTCATCCTTTCCCTGAAGCACCTTATAACAAAAGTCACCTGTCTTAATTACCGGATACTGTTTTCTCGCATAAGTATTAATATACTGAATCCGGTGTTCATCATCAATCATATAGAGCATTGTTTTCGTCATACTGCTTGAAAGCCGGAACAGCTTCCATTCGCTTTCTCCCATAACTTCCCTGTAAAATTGCTTGACTAAAAGCTCATTCATCAATTTTAACAGTACATGAATGGAATTTTCCTCCTCTTCAGAAAGGTCTTTGATATAATCCCATCCAATTATAATATACCCCACCACATTGCCATGATTTTTCATCTGATATTCAACACAGGCTTCGTATCCACATGCCTTGTACATCTGGTACTCCTGCTTTGAAGTAACACTAGTCGCTCTCGCTACAAATAAATCACCTTCATCAAAATGATACCATTCCTCAATGTTATTGATATACTCTGCCACATCAAAACGGTTTTTGATTTGTGACTGTTCCCAGTCATAATCAATTTCAGGAAGCATAACACCCTTTTCATAGTGAATTATGTACATACTTTCAATATCTAATTCATTAATCATATGCTCCATAGTACGCTCAATTCCCTTAGAAGTTGAAGAACTGTGAATCAAATCTTCAATTATATTTGCATCTAACAACCCCATTAAACATCATTTCCTTTTATATTTTTTTCCATATACCTAATTGCTACAAAGCGAATATAATCCTTTGGTATTACATATTTAATATTATCGTAACAATTTATCAGGTAATTAAATAATTCTGTATGACTTTCAATAGTTACATCTTATCATAATAAAGTTAAATTGTAAATTATAGAACGAGTGTCAATAATTTAGTTTTACTAAAATTTAAGTTTAGTATTGACCAACTAAAATAAAAGTGTATAATAGCAATCATGTGAGTTTAGTAAAAGTAAACTAGAAGTTTAATCTAAGGAGTTATTATGAAAATAGGTTACAAAATAAAAGCACTTCGTGTAGCAAAGAATTTAACACAAGCGGAACTTGCTGACCGGTCAGAGCTTTCCAAAGGATTCATCTCACAGGTGGAACGTGATTTAACCTCTCCTTCCATTGCTACCTTAGTAGATATTCTGCAATGTCTTGGAACAAATCTAAAGGATTTCTTTAATGACGAAGAAGATGAGCAGATTGTATTTCATGACGAAGACTATTTTGAAAAAACTGACGATGAACTCGGAAATAAAATCGAATGGATCATTCCAAATGCACAAAAAAACGAAATGGAACCCATTCGTCTGTCATTAAAGCCAAATGGTTCCACATATCCTGATCTTCCACACGAAGGAGAGGAATTTGGCTACGTTATAAATGGAACTATTACCATTCATATCGGTTCGAAAATATATAACGCAAAAAAGGGGGAATCTTTTTACTTTACCCCTTCTGCGAAGCATTACTTAGTGGCCGGCAAAACAGGGGCAACACTAATTTGGGTATCAAGCCCTCCAAGCTTTTAACAAGGTTCTTGTCATTTATACAGAAAGGAAGACTCAATCATGGCAAACAAATTAATTAATCTCGTAAATATTACAAAATCCTACCATAATCATGTCGTATTAGACGACCTGAATTTATATATCAGGGAAAATGAATTTCTAACTCTGCTTGGTCCTTCCGGCTGCGGAAAAACCACAACGCTTCGTCTTATTGGAGGTTTCGAACAGCCGGACAGCGGTGAGATTATGTTTGACGATGAAGATATTACTTCACTTGCGCCAAACAAGCGGCAGGTTAACACTGTATTTCAAAAATATGCTCTGTTTACCCATATGACCATTGCTGAAAATATTGCATTTGGCTTGAAGTTAAAAAACAAAAGCAGGGCATACATAGATGATAAGATTAAATATGCCCTTAAGCTTGTAAATTTAGACGGTTTCGAAAACAGAAGACCTGACTCATTAAGCGGTGGCCAGCAGCAGCGTATTGCCATAGCCCGCGCAATCGTAAACGAGCCAAAGGTTTTACTTTTAGATGAACCATTAGGCGCACTCGATTTAAAACTCAGGCAGGATATGCAGTATGAGTTAATCCGCCTTAAAAATGAACTTGGAATTACATTTATCTACGTCACCCATGACCAGGAGGAAGCACTTACTATGAGTGATACCATTGTAGTTATGAACCAGGGATATATACAACAAATCGGCACACCGGAGGACATTTATAATGAACCCCAAAATGCTTTTGTTGCAGATTTCATCGGTGACAGCAACCTGATTGACAGTATAATGGTTGAAGACAGACTCGTATCTTTCTTAGATGCAAAATGGAAATGTGTGGATGAGGGTTTTGGCAGTAACACTCCTGTTGACGTGGTAATCCGTCCGGAAGATGTGATATTAGATGCACCCGGAAAAGGAACAATTGACGGACTTGTAACACATGTTATTTTTAAAGGAGTACATTATGAAATGGAAGTAATGGCAAACGGCTTTGAATGGCTTGTCCACTCCACAATAATGCACCCGGTTGGTGAAAAAGTCAGTATATTTGTAGACCCATTTAATATACAGATTATGCACAAACCGGAATCCGAAGATGAGGAGGCCGGATATGTTGAAGAATAAGAAAAACGGATGGCTGGCAATTCCTTATACTATATGGGCCATTATTTTTATCCTGATTCCACTGGTAATGATTTTTTATTATGGACTGGTAAATCGAAATGGTGATTTTACACTTGAAAATATTGCTGCCATTACAGAACCTGAACACATAAAAGCCTTAGGGCTTTCCATGCTGTTATCCCTGATTGCAACTTTAATTTGCATTATACTGGCTTATCCCCTTGCCATGATTTTATCGAAGCTTGGATTAAAACAAAACAGCTTTATTGTACTGATTTTTATTCTGCCGATGTGGATGAATTTTTTACTCCGCACTTTAGCATGGCAAACATTATTAGAAAAAACCGGTGTTATAAATCAGCTGCTTGCCATGCTTCATTTACCTGCTCTTAACATTATTAATACACCATATGCAATTGTACTTGGTATGGTATATAATTTCCTTCCATTTATGGTACTGCCAATTTACAACTCCCTGATCAGGTTAGACCAGGATGTAATCAATGCAGCAAAGGATTTAGGTGCAAATAACCTGCATACCTTTACAAGGGTTATTTTTCCACTTTCCCTGCCAGGGGTAATCAGCGGTGTCACAATGGTATTTATTCCTGCCCTTACCACATTTGTAATTTCAAACCTTTTAGGGGGCAGTAAGATTTTACTGATTGGAAATGTCATTGAGGAGGAATTTACACAGGCCGGAAACTGGAATTTGGGAAGCGGTCTTTCATTGGTTATGATGATTTTTATTCTTATAAGCATGGTAATTTCCGCAATTGCTGACAAAGATGGCGAAGGAGGAATGCTATAATGAAACGGTTTTTAGAACGCTTTTATGTGGCTGTTATATTCATTTTCCTGTATGCTCCTATTGTAACATTAATTGTATTATCCTTTAATAATAGCCGTACAAGGGCAAAATGGGGAGGTTTTACTTTCAAATGGTACAGCTCTTTGCTGCAAAATCATACAATTATGGATGCTTTGTATAATACACTATTAATCGCACTTATATCTGCATTGGCAGCAACAATTATCGGAACCATAACCTGCATTGCCCTTAATCGTATGCAGAGCAAAACAAAAGCAGTTTTACTTGGTATAACGAATATTCCTATGCTGAATGCAGATATTGTGACCGGAATATCCCTCATGCTTTTATTTATCAGTTTTGGCTTCAGATTTGGCTTTAATACAATACTGCTTGCCCATATTACATTTAATATTCCATATGTTATATTAAATGTAATGCCCAAATTCAAACAACTAAACCCTAACACCTTCGAAGCTGCGCTTGACCTTGGTGCATCGCCGGTATATGCGTTTTTTAAAGTTGTATTTCCTGACATTTTGCCAGGCATTTTATCAGGCTTTTTAATGGCATTTACCATGTCCTTAGATGACTTTATCATAACCCACTTTACAAAGGGGGCCGGCATAGATACCATTTCCACCAAGGTTTACACTGAAGTAAAAAAAGGTATTAAACCGGAGATGTATGCATTATCCACCATTATTTTTATAACTGTATTTGTGCTGCTGCTCATAATCAATGCTGCACCAGTTAAAAAGAAAAAACAAGGAGAATTACAATGAAAAAACATATTGCATTTGCATTAACTTTTATTTTATGTATGAGTGTATTAACCGGCTGTAGTGCGGGGAAAACTTCCGGCGAAAACGGTCAGGTAATTGTGTATAACTGGGGAGAATATCTTGACCCAGAGGTTTTAGACCTGTTCACAGAAGAAACCGGTATTGAAGTAATCTATGATGAATATGAAACAAATGAAATTATGTATCCAAAGGTAGAAACAGGTGCTACTGAATATGATGTGGTCTGCCCTTCTGATTACATGATTGAAAAAATGATTGAGAATGAGCTTTTAGCCGAGATTAATTTTGAAAAAATTCCAAATTCGAAAAATATTAGCCCTCAGTATTATGAACAGTCAAAGGAATTTGATCCCGAAAACAAATACAGCATTCCTTACTGCTTTGGTACTGTCGGAATCCTCTACAACAAAACTATGGTGGATGAGCCGATTGATTCCTGGAATGTACTTTGGGATGAAAAATACAAAGACAATATTCTTATGCAGGATTCTGTAAGAGATGCATTTATGGTTGCACTGAAAAAACTGGGGTATTCAATGAATTCTACTAATCAAAAAGAATTAGAGGAAGCCCGGGATTTACTGATTGAACAAAAGCCGCTTACACAGGCCTACGTAGTGGATCAGGTAAGAGATAAAATGATTGGAAATGAAGCCGCAATCGGTGTGATATACTCCGGCGAAGCAATCTATACACAACGGGAAAATCCGGATTTGGAATACGTCATTCCAAAGGAAGGCACCAATGTATGGATTGATTCTTGGTGCATATTAAAAAATGCTCCAAACAAAGAAAATGCAGAGAAATTTATTGATTTCCTCTGCCGTCCTGACATTGCACTAAAAAACTTTGAATATATTACTTACTCTACACCAAATGAAGAAGCCAGAAAATTAATTGAAGACGAGGATATCAAAAACAGTAAAATTGCATTTCCCGATCTTTCAAAATTAGAACACCTGGAAACCTACCAGTATCTTGGCGAAGAATCCGACCAGCTTTATAATGACATGTGGAAAGAAGTAAAATCCAATTAATACCAAGGAGCGGGCTACCGCTCCTTATAAAATATTTTTGTCTCATCTACTATATCATATACACCATTGTTATATCTTATAATAATAACATTACAATTCTTTTGTAATCCTCCTGACCAGTATTTATCTATGCCATGACGTTTTACATGGCACATAATAGCCTTATTCACAGCACCGTGGGCTACAATCATCACTCTCTTAAAATACTGTTCCTGCGGCTCTATGATTTCCTGCATAAAGGAAGCCGCCCGCTCGCAAATATGTTCTAACGTTTCACCCTGTTCCGGTGCCACATATAAATCCGGCCTTTCAAAAAAATAGTGAAATGGATTACTCTCATCTTTCAATAACACAGAAAAATTCTTTCCCTCATTAACACCAAAGCAAAGCTCTCTAATCCGGTCATCCCTAATAACCGGAATATTGCGGTGCCCTCTGATTAAACAAGCTGTTTCATAAGCACGAATTAAAGGAGAGCTATAAATTCTGTCGAAATGCACAGATTCTAATGCTTCTCCTGTCTCCCCCGCCAGCCGTCTTCCATTTTCATTTAATTCAATATCCGTACTTCCCTGCAAGAGTTTATTCGCATTCCATACAGTCTCTCCATGCCGAA
Organism: Lachnospiraceae bacterium; assembly: GCA_029052995.1. Classification (GTDB taxonomy): domain Bacteria; phylum Bacillota; class Clostridia; order Lachnospirales; family Lachnospiraceae; genus CAG-590. The sequence continues at coordinate 8,720 of JAIDHZ010000071.1, forward strand.
CAATATAGATTTCCATTTCTTTCCTCCCTACAGAAATATATATTAATATCCACTACCCCTATTTGTCTTCTAAGTAAGGAACTGTTAAAAAATAATTTTTAAATAGTGCGCTGGATTTTTCTTCGAGAGTGCTGGTCAAAAATCAGGCACATAGCGGGCTATGTAACTGATTTTTGAATAGTGCTATCGTAGAAAAAGACAAGCAATATTAAAAGTTATTTCTTAACAGTTCCTAACCATCTGTATATATGAAAAGAAAAAGATTATCATATATTTTCAATTTGCCAGTCAATGGCTGTCAGACCATTCTCTTCCAAAAATGCATTTGCCTGACTGAAATGCTTGCATCCAAAAAATCCTCTGTAAGCTGATAATGGACTGGGATGCGGTGCTTTTAAAATCAAATGATTCGGATTGTTAAGCCGTGCGGCTTTATTCTGGGCAGGTCTGCCCCACAATAAAAACACAATCGGACGGTTCTGATCATTTAAAATATCCATAACTGCATCTGTAAACTGTTCCCATCCCATTCCCTGATGGGAGTTTGCCTGATGTGCCCTGACTGTCAGCACACTATTCAACAAAAGCACCCCCTGCTTAGCCCATTTTACAAGATAACCATTATTAGGAATATAACAGCCCAAATCCTCCTGCAGTTCCTTATAAATATTTTCTAAGGAAGGTGGAATCTCCACCTCCGGCTTAACACTAAAGCAGAGACCGTGTGCCTGATTCACATTATGATACGGATCCTGTCCGATAATGACACACTTAACCTCACTAAGGGGTGTCAGATGAAATGCGTTAAAAATATCATCTGCCGGAGGAAAAATAGTTTTTCCGCTGGCATATTCTGCATTTACTGCCGCATACAATTTCTTATAATACTCTTTTCCGTATTCCGGCTTCAGGGCCAATGACCAATCATTTGTAATAGGTGGCATTTTACTTTCCTCTTTTCCTCAAATATTCATGAGAAAATAATAACACAATTTCTATAGGCTTTCCACATGGAATTTCAATTATTCACGTTCCTTTAACAGCTCTGACGTCATCATCTTTTTCAGCCTCCTAATCAGCAGTGGATTAAATAACAATTATCCTGCGAAAACACTACATCTTCCTATGGATGAAAGCTTCTCATTCTTCAAGTTTACATAATATATCTCCCGCACAATACGAAATCTCCTGCTCAACCGGATATAGGGCAACACGCTTGTCACCGCCTTCCAACCGTTCAACTGAATCCTTACCACAGTACAGTTCCTCCATGGTAACTTCTGCCTTAAACCTGCCTTTGCAATCATAAAGCTTAAAAGTATCTCCCACCTTAGCTGTTCCTCTAGCAGCCAAACCTTCCAGCTTTACAAAAGCCCTTCCCTGATATTCCTCCATATAAGCTTCATTAATATAACACAAAAACACTGCCTGTTCATGAAGGGCATATACTCTTGCATATTCCTCTTGCTTTCGCCTTTTTTTTATTTGATCTTTCTGTTTCTTTTTACCATAATCAAACATTTATAACTCCATGATATATACTATTATGTAAACTACTCTGCTTTCCTTATCAAATTTTTCTTTAATACTTATATAATTAATATATTATGTCAACTGAAGTTTCCATTCCATGCCTGTTAATTTACTCTGGAAAAGACATATCACTGCTGTTTGTCAAAAGTCAGATATTTTTCACATTATGCTCAAACCTCCTTACCAGCTCCCTTGCCTCATCTTCTCCTGAATTTTCTATGACATATATCATTTCATCAAAAGATGCTTTCTGTTCCATAGGAAGTACATTTGCCGTCTGCCTCAGATTATAGACATAATCCTCTATTCTTTCCGAAAAAATAAGCACAATACCATCCTGATACATCTCAAGCTGCATGGAAAATGCACATCCCGGCCATACATAATCTGTACTTTCCTTTGCCAGCTCTGCCGCCTTTTTGATAAACATATGGCCAAGGGGTGTCCTGTTAATCAAATCCTCCGTTGTAATCCCATACGCTTTCAAATCCCCCCGGTCTACATGACAGGCCACTCTATATAATTTATCCTCTACAATATGCATATATTCAGCTCCTTTCATAAAGCCGGTTAAACATGTGGTTAGTCATAAACCCAAATATAAATCCCTGGGATATCTTCCTTTTTCCATAATTTGCACCAAGCCTCAAGCTAAAATGCTTGCATTTTCATTTGAGGCGCAAACACAAAGGGTGAAAGATGTGTGTTTGCATTTTATCCTTCCTTCTTTTTTTCACCCTTTTCTTTACACCTTCAAAAATAAAAGATTTCAATGTGATAATTGATTCAATACATCAAAAAACCCTTGAATAACACAAGGGTTTTATTACAATGCGGGAGATGGGACTTGAACCCACACGGTCGCAATAACCACCAGATCCTTAGTCTGGCCTGTCTGCCAATTCCAGCACTCCCGCATATTCAATTTGTTTAACTTTACCTTAAATAGCTTACTACGTTTTCACAAAAAATGCAATGGTAAATTTCAATTTTTTTTATTTTTTAGGGTGCGGATACAATGCAGCATACCACACTGTATCCAATTCTCCCTATATACATACGGATATATGTGTTACTTCTACTCTTATGATACCCGGCAATTAGGCAAGTTTAGCCTTAGCCATCTCAACTAACTTTGTAAATCCCTCTGCATCGGATACTGCAAGCTCTGCAAGCATCTTTCTATTCATATCAACTCCAGCTAACTTCAAACCATACATAAATTTGCTATATGATAAACCATTCATTCTTGCTGCTGCATTAATACGTGCAATCCACAAGCGTCTAAACTGTCTTTTTCTCTGCTTTCTTCCGGCATAAGAAGATGCAAGTGCTCTCATAACAGACTGCTTTGCGACTCTGTACTGCTTAGAACGTGCTCCTCTATAACCCTTTGCTAACTTTAATGTTCGATTATGTCTTTTCTTTGCGCCTACGCCGCCTTTAACTCTTGCCATTTTAATGTCCTCCTAATTCCATCATCTTATAGATAAGGTAAAATCTTCTTCATTACCTTTTCATTAGTCTTATCCATCATTACACCCTTACGAAGTTCTCTCTTTTTCTTTCTAGTCTTCTTGGTCAAGATATGACTTTTGTAAGCTTTGTTTCTCTTTAATTTACCAGTTCCTGTTTTTCTAAAACGCTTTGCTGCTGCTCTGTTTGTCTTTAATTTTGGCATATTTATTTCCTCCTTAAACATCTAAGTTATATATCATCTCACAACTTATAGTTGTTCAACAAATTTTATCCTTCTAACCATGTTACTTCTTTGTCAAAAACATAATCATGCTTTTGCCTTCAAATTTTGCAGGCTTATCAATTGCTGCAACATCGGAAAGCTTTTGGGCAAAATCATCTAAAATCACTTTGCTGTGGTTCACATGGGCAAGCTCTCTTCCCCTGAATCTCAAAGTCACTTTCACTTTATCACCCTTTTGAAGAAACTTTCTTGCCTGATTTACCTTTGTATTTAAATCATTGGTGTCAATATTCGGTGATAAACGCACCTCTTTCACATCAATGTTTTTCTGTTTTTTCTTTGCTTCTTTTTCTTTTCTTGCAAGCTCATAGCGGTATTTACCATAATCAATAATCTTACATACCGGTGGCTTTGCATTTGGTGCAATCTTTACCAAATCAAGCTCTGCCTCTCTGGCCAATTTCATCGCATCCTTTGCAGACATAATTCCTAATTGCTCTCCTTCGGATCCGATCAAACGGATCTCTCTGTCACGAATCTGCTCATTAATCATTAACTCGCTAATGGCTTTGTACCTCCTAAAAAAAAGTGGATAGCATAACTATCCACTAAATTAGAAACAATGCAAATCAAATTCATCGTTATACTTCTAATATTCAACCCGAGTCGCCGCCTGCGCTAAGGTGAGAGTGGATACTCTGCTTTGTTGTTTGTCACACGACTTACCTAGATTACCATATAATTCTATGCAAGTCAAGTAAAATTTATAACAAATTTGGGAAATCAGGATAACCCTTTTGCCATCACCGGCTCGAATGTGCGTTCTATTTTATTTTTCTTACGCTCTTCTGCCTTTGCAAGCGCCTGTTCACAAAATGTATCCTGTGCCCCAATCTTCTTAAGACCCCTTAAATCCTGTTTTTCATATTCCCTGCTATTGGGCTGCAAAATATATGCCTTTAATGTATCTGCAAGCTGGATGCGTAAAATATCCATTACCTGCTGTTTCAAATCTTCATCCTCCACCGGAAAAGTAATCTCTACACGCTTATCCAAATTACGAGGCATCCAGTCCGCACTGCCCATATATACATCCTCAAAACCATCATTATAAAAATAGAATATTCTGGCATGCTCTAAAAAATTACCCACAATCGAGCGCACCTTAATATTTTCAGAAATTCCGGGAATCCCCGTCTTTAGGCAGCAAATGCCACGGACAATTAAATCAATCTCTACCCCGGCAGCACTTGCCTTATAAAGTGCTTCTATAATCATTGGGTCACAAAGAGAATTCATCTTTGCGACAATTCTTGCTTTTTTCCCTTTTTTTGCATTTTCTGTCTCACGATTAATTAATGTAATAAACTGATCCTTTAACCAGATTGGCGCCACCATCAGCTTATTCCATGCCGGAGGCTCTGAGTATCCCGATAACATATTAAACACCGCTGTCGCATCCTCTCCAATCGCATCATTACATGTCAGGAGTCCCATATCTGTATAAAGCTTGGCTGTTACATCATTATAGTTGCCTGTTCCAAGATGTACATAACGACGGATACCGTCTTCTTCTTTTCTTACTACAAGTGCAATTTTACTATGGGTCTTTAATCCAACCAGTCCATATATCACATGGCAGCCGGCTTTTTCCAGCATCTTTGCCCAGCCAATGTTGTTTTCTTCATCAAAACGTGCCTTTAGCTCCACAAGCACTGTAACCTGCTTTCCGTTTTCCGCTGCTCTTGCCAAAGAGGCGACAATTGGTGAATTGCCACTGACACGATAAAGGGTCTGTTTGATTGCCAGTACATTCCTGTCATTGGCTGCCTGAGAAATAAAATCAATCACCGGAGTAAATTCATAATATGGATGATGCAGTAAAATATCGTGCTCTGCAATCTGTTCAAAAATACCTTTCTCCCTGTCATATCCCGGTACAGTCTGTGGAATATACTTAGGCAGCTTATAATCGTCAAACCCATCAATACCATATGCCTTCATCAGGAATGTCAAATCAAGCGGACCTTTAATCTTATATAAATATTCCTCATCCACATTTAACTGCTCCATTAACTTTTTCTGCAAACGCTTGTCCATGGTGTCTGCAACCTCTAACCGTATTACCTCACCCCACTGGCGCTTTTTAATCTGCTTTTGAATCTCCTTTAGCAAATCTGCCGCATCATCCTCATCAATTGTAAGGTCAGCATTACGCATAACACGATACGGGTGGGCACTTAAAATAGTATAATTGAGGAATAATTTATCTAAATTGCGCTCGATTACTTCCTCAAGCAGTATAATCGCCTTTTCACCTTCCTTTTCAGAGGGAATCTCAACTATACGTGGCAATACCCCGGGAACCTGCACCGTTGCAATATCCACCACGTCTGCCTTTTTCTTATCCTGAATCAGTGCACCAATATTAAGTGTCTTGTTCTGAATCAGCGGAAATGGCCGTGAAGAATCAACTGCCATCGGTGTCAGCACAGGATATACATCCCTGCTAAAATACTCATCTACGAATTCTGCCTGCTTTTCTGATAAATCCTCATGATGCTCAATCAGCTTCAATCCTGCTTTTTCCAGCTGGGGTAAAAGCGCCCGGTTTAGCGTTTTATACTGTTCTGCCATAAATGCCTTTGCCTCCGGCACAATCTCAGCCAGCTGCTCCTCTGGCGTCATTCCTGCAATATCTTCTTTTCTATATCCTGCATGTACCATATCCATCAAAGATGCAATGCGAATCATAAAAAACTCATCTAAATTAGAGGCAGTTATGCTTAAAAATTTAATCCGTTCAAACAACAGTATATTCTTATCCTTTGCTTCCGCAAGAATACGCTTATTAAATTGCATCCATGACAGCTCCCGATTTTCCAAATATTCCGGTTTTAAATATTTACTCTTTTCCTTCATATGCTATATACTCCTTTTCTGCTTTAATACCGGCTTGATTCCATATACCTGTTCGAAAAACTTTGCTTTATTATCAAACAATCCACGCTCTAATGTCAAATCCGACAATGTATCAATAGTAATAATCAGCTGTTTATTTTTCACCACAATGTGATAGTCACTGGCTTTTTGCTTATGGGAACGATCCATGGCATTTGCAATTCTTAGAATAGCGGTAAGCTTTGCAATCGTCATATAGTCTCCTGCACCCAATTCGTCCCTCACTTCCCTATAATCAGGAAAATAACTTGAATTATATCGAATTACATTTGCAACCTCTTCTCTCTCCTTATGGGATAATCCCATTATTTCGGTTGACATAATAATGGCATAAGAATTTTTTGATGCACTATTCATATTAATAAATTTACCACAGTCATGTAAAAGTGCAGCGATCTCTAACTGTAGTCTGTTCTTATCCTTTAAACCGTGTATCTTCTTTGTCTTATCAAATATCTTACAGGAAATTTGCGCCACATTTGCATTATGTCCCCTATCACAATGATAACGCTTTGCCATATGTCTCACCGCTGAGCGGACATCATCTGCAAAGTTACGTTCAAAGGAAATGTTTTTTGTCTTTTCCAATTCATCTACAATCATACCATCACAAAGATCCACCATTGGCGTCCATATCATATCTGCTTTGGCATGCCGCAGAAATACACCATAAATCATTGCCGCCGGCAAAAGCAGGGTCGCACGCTCAAACGGAATCTTATATTCTGATGCTAATTCCACAGGAGATAAATGTAACAACTTTTCAACAATGGCATCAAGCTGCTTCTCATTCAGATGGTCCTTAATCTGCAGTTCCGGAACAATCTGAATCATACCACTCATCTCATCGCCAATTGCTATTACATTTTTAATTTCTTTGTCTCCCAAATAGTAATTTTCAAACGTGTCAATTTCATTTTCAATAAACTCTTCCATAACACGTTCCATTCTGTCCTGATTAAAGTGAAATGACTTTAACCTTTCTCTTACACGAAGTGCATCAATGGCAATATTCTGCGTCAACGTAAGCCTTCCGTTATTCATCAGGGAAATCTGTATTGTTCCTCCCCCAATATCCACAATAGCCGTATTTTTTTCAACAATCGTATCAAAATTCAGAGTCTTAATTGCCAAACCTTTATACATTAAAAACCTGTGTTCTGAATTACTTAAAATCTCCACCTTAATTCCGGTTTGAAGCTTTAGTAAATCCAAAATCATCATATTATTCTTTGCCTCACGTATTGCTCCTGTGGCATAGGCTTTATAATCTGTTGCCCCATATTCTCTCATTTTCCTGACAAATCGTTTTAAAATGTCACAAAGCTGCTCCACAGACTCCTGAGACACATATCCGTCTGCATAGGTATCAGATCCTAATTCAATAATATTACTTACATAGTCAATTTGCCTATACCCCTTTTTAGATGTAATCTCAAATATTTTCATGGATACATGTGTGGCTCCAACATCGATGACTGCAAATGTCTTTACTGCCATCTTAATCCCCCCTTATTTATGACTTACATAGCAGCCCAGAATTCGAAAATTCTCCGTTTCTGCCATTATCCCTTTTAATGCATTTTTCACCTCATCATCCCAAAGACTGCCCTCAAAGTCTACAAAAAAACAGTATTCCCATTGTTTTCCTGACAACGGAATAGATTCAATACTTGTCATATTTACATTGTTAAATATAAAATGTGCCAATATATTATAAAGTGTCCCCGACCGGTGCGGCAGCGAAAATGATATGCTGACTTTATTAGAATCTGCCTCGTATTCCTGCCTGTTAGAAACAATTACAAAGCGTGTGGTATTATCGTCTGCCACATTCAGTTTTGGATTTAGCACACAAAGACCATAAAGCTTTGCTGCCCGCTCGCTCGCCACAGCAACCTGAGTCATGTCCCCGTCATCATACACCTTCTTGGCAGAAAGAGCGGTGTTTACCATACTTACCTGCTTCCAATCCTTATTTTCCAGATATTCCTTTGCCTGCAGTAATCCCTGCGGATGGGAGAATACTGTTGTAACCTTCGATAAATCAGTTCCTGAAATCCCCAACAGACACTGATTAACAGCAAGCTTTACCTCACCCACAATGGATAGCTGATAACGGTCCAGCAAGTCATAAATCCCGTTTACAAAACCTGCAGTAGAATTTTCAATCGGCAATACACCATAATCAGCTTTTCCTTCGGCAACCTGTCCCGCCACCTCCTTAAAGTCCTTCACATGATTCCCATCAATGTCTTCCCCAAAATATTCCACCATAGCACTCTCAGCAAATGCACCGGGAACTCCGGCATAGACCACCTTTGTATCCCTTGAAACGGCAAGCTTTGAAACCTGTTTAAACTGCTTATCTATATCATATTCTCTGTCCCCGATTATACTGTACTGATATCTTCTTGATACAGACATAATTTGCAAAAACAACTCCCTTATTCCCTTTGCATTAAATTCAGAGCTTGCAAGTGCTGCAAGATTGTCCAATTTTTCCGATTCCCTTTGCCTGTCATAGATTGGCTTTCCTGTTGACATCTTATACTTTGCCACTTCCATTGCCAAATCCATTCTTCTTTCAATCAGTTCCACAATCTGCCTGTCAACAGCATCAATCTCCTGCCTGGTCTCACTTAAATCCTTTATCATTGTGCACTCCCTCTCTGTTTTAATTCCTCTAGTAAGTCCATAACAGACTTACGGTATACCGGATGTATATAAAATGGCGCAATTGTTGACAACGGTTCCAATACAAACAGACGCTTTTGAATCTCCACATGAGGTATAACTAAATCCTCCTCCTGTATAATAACAGCATCATAAAATAATATGTCAATATCTAATGTTCTTGGTCCCCAGTGAATTGCACGCTCCCTGCCTGCTTCCTTTTCTATTGCCATTACTGAAGATAACAATTCCACAGGTGTCTTTAACGTCTCAATCTCCAATGCACCATTCAAAAAATCATCCTGTTCCACATCTCCATAGGGCTTTGTTTCCAAATAGTCCGCTACCGCAGTCACCTTGGTGTCCTTCATGTCATTTAAGCGGTCTATGGCGAAATCCAGATAACCTTCACGGTCTCCAATATTTGAACCAATGGAAAGATACGCCTTATGCCATCCTCTCCTTATCGTCACCTCCACCGTATCTAAAGATACCTGCACCGGCGCCCATGGTTTTTTTACTGTAATCTCTACTTCACAAAGAATCGGAAATGACAAAAGCAGCTGCTCAGCAATCTCTTCTGCCAGACTCTCAATTAACATGTATCTCTCTGTTTCAACAAGCTTTTTTATTAACCCACAGGCTTCCCCATAATCTAAAGATTTCTTCAAATCATCTGTCTTTCCAGCCTGCCTGACAGACAAAAATAATTTTGCTGTCACAATAAACTTTTGTCCCAAAAACGCCTCTTCTTCAAAGACACCATGGTAACCAAAAATTTCCATATTCCTAATCGTAATCTGGTCCATATCCATTCTCCCCGCATATGTATCCTGTATTAATAAGTATATATAATTTTATGCATATTCTCAAGGATTTTTTAATGTTATGCCTTAAGGACTGCATCTGCCATTCGAAGTCCCCTAAGGTTTGTCTTTACGTCGTGTACACGAAAAATGGAACATCCTGCCATCAGACCCATAACGGAAGTTGCAAGGGTTCCTTCCTCCCGCTGATCCACCGGCAAATCCAATGTAAATCCAATCATGGATTTTCTGGATGTTCCAAGTAGTATAGGAAATCCCAATGAATGCAGCATCTTAAGATTATTCATAACCTGTAAATTCTGTTTTAAATCCTTTGCAAATCCAATACCCGGGTCTAAAATAATCTGCTCCCTGCCAATACCTCCCTCCAGTGCCAAATCTACACTTACCTGTAAATCCGAAAGAACATCCTCCATTAAATTCCGGTAATTATTATTTTTCCGATTATGCATCAAACAACATGGCACATCATGCTTTGCAATTACCTTTACCATCATGTCGTCTCCTTTTAATCCCCATATATCATTAATAAGATCTGCCCCTGCCACAATACCGGCTTCTGCAACATCGGATTTGCAGGTATCAAGCGACACAGGCACATCAAACCGATTTTTTACCGCTTCAATTATGGGACATACCCTGGAGATTTCTTCTGAAGAAGAAATCTCAATATAACTGGGTCTGGTGGATTCTCCTCCGATATCAACAATATCTACCCCATCTGAAACCAGCCTCTCTACCTGCATAAGAGCCTTATCCAGTTTATTATATTTTCCCCCATCCGAAAAGGAGTCCGGTGTCACATTCAAAATTCCCATAACATAAAAATGATTTTTCAAATCAAAGCTTTTATTACCAATGAGCATTTTTATTACCCTTTCCAACAATTTAAATGTAAGTCAGTACACTACTGTTTCGTTGCGTTTTTCCTTCTCCCAATAGCACATATCCTTTACCTTACAATGATAACAGGCACGGCTTTTTTTGTCTGCCACATAAAGCAGGGTATTTAAAGAAATCGGCTCTGATTCTTTCTGCTTTTGATGAGATCTTATTGCCTCTGTCATTTTTAATATCTCTTCCTTTTCATAGCCGCATTCTGCAAGTATACACTCTGCAGCCATGATGCCTGCCTCATTATGCGGTATATTTTCTTCATACTGTCTTTTTCTCCCTATATCATGCAATAATGCAACTCCATATATTACATCCTTTGGAAAATCCAAATTTTCTTCAAGGGCAATTATATACATAATTCTTGCCACATCCAATGCATGTTCCAATCCGTGGCAGCAAAAGACCCTTCCTATCTCTGCCTGTTCAATTGCTGCCAAATACTCCAAATATACCGGATGGTTTCTAATTCTCTCTACTCTTTCCATTTCTAATCCTATTCTTTTGATACAATCTGCCCAATATAGGAAAGGGATCCCCATGCCACAATAACCGCCTCTTCACCTGCGGCTTCATACTCTTCATATGCCATTTGGGCATATTGCAATGCCTGTTCCACATTCACACAAGCAGTTACATGATTACAATATGAGCGTATACAGTCCCTCAAAACACATGCGGAAAGTCCTCTTTTTCCCGGCGGTGTAATTGTAAAAATGTCCACTGCCATCGGACATAAAATTGCCATCATTTTTTCATATTCTTTATCCTCTAATACCCCTATTATATAGATTTTTTTTCTGTTTGTAAAATGCTTTTCCATGCTTTTTTTAAGGGCATCCGCACCATCCACGTTATGCGCACCATCCTTTAGAATAAATGGATTTTCTGACACTATCTCAAAACGTCCTTCCCATTTTGCATTATGTAAACTACATGCATCCACCTTTCCATCAAGTAACAGCTTAGTTTCAATTGCTGTTACTGCATTGTAAATCTGATACTCTCCAGCCATAGATATTGTATATTCAACGTCCTTATATAAGAAGCTGCTGCCATGTATGTCTTCATTTAAAATTAAAATTTTCTCCGGCAAAACAACATCTATTTTCGTGCTGTGTAATATGGCTTCCTTTTCTAATACTTCTAATACCTCTTTTCTGTTTGGATATGATACAACAGGACAGCGATCTTTTATAATTCCTGCTTTTTCATAGGAAATTTTCTCAAGGCTGTCGCCCAAAAACTGCATATGATCCATCCCTACAGATGCGAATACAGTACAGAGCGGTTTTGATATCACATTGGTAGCATCCTCTCTGCCTCCCATACCTGTTTCCAACACTACAAGATCTACCTTTTCTTTCACAAAATATAAAAAAGCAATCACTGTTTCTACCTCAAAGGCAGTAGGTATGGCAAATCCCTCCCTTACCATATCTGTTATCCTGTCCTTTGCCTTTGATAATAAATGTGCAAAATTTTCTTCTTCAATATATTTTCCGTCTATCTGAATCCTTTCAAGATAACAATGTAAGGTTGGTGATATATATCTTCCAACCCGCTTACCTTCCGCCCGGTACATCGCCTCCAAAAAGGTGCAGATACTCCCTTTTCCATTTGTGCCTGCCACATGAATCACTGAAAGCTTTTCCTGTGGATTATCAAGCCGTTTCAATAATTCCGTTACAGGACCAAGTCCTAAAACACTTCCCTTTTTTCCTATTTCTTCAATATATTCCATTGCTTCTTTATATGTCATAATTTGCACCAAGCCTCAAGCGAAAATGCTTGCATTTTCATTTGAGGCGCAAACACAAAGGGTGAAAGATGTATGTTTGCATTATATCCTTCCTTCTTTTTTCTTTCACCCTTACCTGATTTCTTTATAATATTCAAAAAAGAGTCTGCTGCATGAAATTAGCAAAACCCGGACATTCATACACAGACTCTTTTATTTTCTATTGCCTTTATTTTTCCAAAAACTATTCCTCTACTGAATTACAGGATACATGCTGTATAAGAGGTGTATTTACATCAATCGGAAGAATCTCATATCCCCCACTTTTTAAAGTATCAATTAATAACTGCAGGGATTCTACTGTTGTGTGGGTTGCCTGCAGGTCATGCATCAACACAATGGAGTCCTGATTTCTTTCCACATCATTCATAATATTATTAACTAACTGCTCAGGAGATAAACCGGTAGTCACGGCATCACCATTTAGTGCATTCCAATCGTAATAATTTATATTATTCTCATTCAGATAGGCAATGTAATCCTGAATCGGTAACGGAGCCACACTGTTAGAACTGCCCCCAGGGAATCGGAAAATACTGCTTCTTTGTCCTGTTACTTCATACAACAAATCATTGAGCTTTTTAAGCTCATCAGAAAATGAATCCACGGACTCATAAAAATCCTGATATACATGGCTATAAGAATGCATACCCAACGTATGCCCCTCATTAACTATTCTTTTATAATAATTATAATATCTCTCATCTCTTCCAATTACAAAAAAAGTGGCCTTCACATTATTTTCAGCTAAAATATCAAGAATCTGACCAGTATAAATAGATGGACCATCATCAAAAGTGAGATAAACACGCCGTGCCTGTGCATCCTTATCTGTTTTTGTATCCTTTCCACCCTCATCCGTTTTGGATAGTTCCTCATTTTCTTCTGATGAAATTACAGCATCCGCCGGCTGTGCACTGCCTTCCACCACATGTGAATCCTCAGTATTTTTTGCATTATTGATATCTACATCCGCATTTGAAAGAACCGTTTTCCCTGAATTTTCAAACACTCCACTATCTGCATAGGGATTACCCAGCAACGCCTCTCTGCTGGACTTTAGTGTCAGGTAATCTCCACCCTCTTCGCTTAATGCATAGTCAAGCTTCTCCTCTATCTGTCCAACCTTATGAAATAAAAAAATGCTGGCAAATATCGGCACAATCGTTATTATCAAAAAAACATATATAATTATTTTTTTGTATAGGGCAACTCTTTTTCTTCTCTTTAGTTCCGCTCTGGTTATCTTTGCCATAATGCCACCCGCTTTATCTTTTTTTAATAGTATTAACAATTTCAAGTCTGATTATTATAAATAAAGTTTTTTTTTTCGTCAAGCATTTGATTTTGGTAATTATGGGCATTTTTTCTCCTTTTGAATACAATATAATATAATAAAAAAGGAGGTGTAATAAATTGGACACACCAATACTGGAATTTTTGAGAGTAAATTTTTCTTATCATACAATATCTTGTGAAACACCCTCTCTCAAAGATATTTCATTTAAACTCAACCAAAATGAATTTGTTTCATTTGTAGGCCCCAGCGGATGTGGCAAAACAACTCTTTTAAATATTGTTGCCGGACTATTGACCGACTATACCGGAAAAATCCTTTTCCATGGTAACACCTCCAATCCGTCTGACCTGAATATTGGCTATATGCTTCAAAAAGACCACCTCTTAGAATGGCGCACTATTTATAAAAACCTGACTTTGGGGCTTGAAATCCAAAAGACACTGAATCGTCCACATCTTGAACTTATCGATGAATTGTTAAAAACATACGGACTCTGGGACTTTAGAAATGCCTATCCAAGGCAGCTTTCCGGAGGAATGCGGCAGCGTGCTGCACTAATCCGCACTCTTGCACTTTCACCTGACATTCTTCTGTTAGACGAACCTTTTAGTGCACTGGATTATCAGACAAGATTAAATGTCTCAGACGACATTGGCTCCATCATTAAAGAAAAGGGAATAAGCACTTTACTTGTTACCCATGATCTTGCAGAAGCAATTTCCATGGCAGACAAAATAATTGTCCTAAGCAAAAGACCGGGTACAATAAAATCTGTTATACCGATTGAATTAAGCATTCCAAACCGCACACCTAAAACTGCGAGAAATGCACCGGAATTTAACAAATATTATAACGAGATATGGGAGGCAATTTACGATGAAAACCAAGACTTCAACTAGTGTAAAGCAGCAGGAGTATGTAAAAAAGTGTAAGCGGAATGAAATAAAAATAAAACTCTATCAGTTAATGATTTTTATTTGCTTTATTTTTCTTTGGGAATATGCTGCAAAAAATGGTATCATTAATGACTTTATATTCTGCTCCCCATCCAAATTATTTATAACCATGCTATCTATGCTGAAAGATGGTTCTTTACTTTACCATATCGCTGTTACTCTGTATGAAACATTGCTGGGTTTTGCAATCGTAATTGCAGGAAGTCTTATTGTGGCCACAATCTTTTGGTGGAACGAAACTCTTTCAAAAGTACTCGAACCTTATCTTGTAGTATTAAATGCATTACCTAAATCTGCTCTTGCACCGGTTCTGATTGTCTGGCTTGGAGCAAATAAAACCACAATTATTGTCTGCGCATGCTCTGTCGCTGTTTTCGGCAGCATTTTAAATATTTATACCGGATTTATAAACGTGGACAGTGATAAAATAAAATTAATCAAAACCCTGAAAGGCAGCCGTTTTCAGTGCCTTAAACTTGTGGTGCTTCCAAGCAATGTACCAAATATTATAAGCATCATGAAAGTCAATATAGGTCTCTGTCTTGTAGGAGTGGTAATTGGTGAGTTTCTTGCCGCTAGGGAGGGGCTTGGTTATCTTATTATATATGGCTCCCAAACCTTCAAAATGAGCAATGTTTTACTATCCATACTGATTCTATGCATTATTGCCATGATGTTGTATATGATTTTACAACATATTGAGAAAAAATTAGCGGAGTATTTTTAATGTACTCCGCTCCGTTTTATAAATTGCAGCCACACATTTCAATCATCGATAATGTCAATGACAGCCACTGGGCATGCTGTTCTTGCCGATTCGGCAGATGCATAATTTTCTTCCGTAATCTGTCCTGTCGCCTCTGACAACCCATCCTCATCAAATTCGAAAACTTCAGGACATGTATTTACACACAATCCGCAACTTATGCATCCTTCTTTATTTACTACCGCTTTCATATTTTACACCTCCAGATTCAGTACACTTATTGTGCCTGAATCTGTTTTATCCTATACGTTTTTAAACCGTGGTTATTTATACCATATTTACCAGTTTCACAAAGAGCATCCTGAGACCCGATAAGCATAGTATGCTTTTATAAAGTCCTTTAATGCATGGTAATCTGCCACTGCACCAAGCTCCATGGCAGAATGCATGGAAAGTACAGGCATACCAATGTCTGCACACGGCATCGGTAAATGTGCTGTTACAATTGGTCCTAATGTAGCGCCGCCGGAAATTCCTGTCCTGTTTATTGCAATTGAATATGGAATCTTTTCTTTATCACATATCGTTTTCAAAACAGCCGCCGTGTCTGCTGTTGTTCCATATTTCTGTCCCACGCTTCGTTTAATGCAGAAGCCATTCCCCAAATATGCCTTATTCGTTACATCGCTTTTTTCTTCATAATTAGGATGGTGTGCATGTGCTACGTCAATAGACAAAAGAAAACCGTTTGCCATAATATCACTTTTTTCAAACCCTTCCAAATGTAATGAACTACAAATCCTTTCTAATATCAGAGGAAACAATTCACTGTCCGCACCCTGTTTAGAACGACTACCTACCTCCTCATTATCAAATATCACCATGACATCAATGGTATCATCGGGCGGTGCCGTCTGCCCCAAACTCTCACTTATAGCGGATACTGAAGTTAAATTATCCAGCTTAGGCGCCGCTAACATTGACTGATCAATCCCCACAAGAACAGGCCCTTCCTTATTATACAGGTATAAATCATAATCCAGTATTTTATCTTTTTCTATACCCATTTCTTTTGCAATGTATGCCAAAATGTCAGACTGTTCGCATAAAGACATCAAGGGAACCAGTTCTTTTGCCGTATCCAGTGCCCCTTTCTTATTAAGCTCGAAGTCCATATGGATTGCAAGGCTTGGAATGATGCAAAGATTCAAATCACTTTTATAAAGCAGCGACTCCGGTTCAAATGCATTTTTACCGGAAATGATAATCCTGCCGGCCACCCCAAGGGGACGGTCAAGCCACGATTTTTGATACATGCCTCCATATATCTCAACATTCAGTTTTGTCACATTCTTCCCTTTAACCATTGGTTCAGGTTTTATTTGAAAATTTGGATAATCACTATGCGCCATTGCAATTCTAAAGACAGGTTTTTTACCAGTCATCCTTCCTGTTTTAAATGCAACTGCATTAGTATGGTATAGATTTACATAATATCCTGTATTTTCCTGCAAATTCCATTCATCACCTAATGAAAGCTCTAAAAAACCAGCGGATAACAAATCCTTTTTTACAAATTCAACTGCATGGGCCGCTGTCACCCCTTCTTCCAATAGAGCAAATAATTTTTTCATTGATTCCACCTCCAAACCCTTTGTAACCAATTTTGCTCTGCAAAATTGATTGCCTGATTATATTATTATAACTTTCCTGATTCAATTATTCAATTCAAAGTTACTGCATAGATACTTGCACTTTCTTCCCTGCAATGTTAAACTTACACTAATTATAAGAACATATGTAAAAAGGAGACTCCGATGCAGGCAATTGAAATTTTAGATATCAAACAGTTTATGAGGCTTTTATTCCAAACAGATACACTAGACCACTATGAGATGGTTTCTGCTGAGATACGCACTGACATTTCTTATTCAATTGACGGAAAACTCAATCAGTCTTTTTACAACAAAGATGAGCTTTCACTTTTACAACTGGAAAAAAACTTCTTTTTGCCATGGCAATATGCCAAGGAAAAAATCTTTTCTCTTATAAAAGGGAAAAAAACTCCTTGCCTTCTAAAACTGATTCTAAAGGTTAATCCCATACAGGCTGAAGATATTTTATCTCTCTCCAATTCATCACTTAATTCTAATGATATAGATGGTTTTTTCCTAAATATTATATTTCAGGAAAACAAACTAAATGTGATTTGTGGTCTTTCTTATAAAATTTTCACAATGGACAGGGAATTAGAAAATTATTTTTCAAAAAATATTATCACATTATTCAAGTCAAAAAATATCACATGTCAATATTAAGC
>JAIDHZ010000072.1 GCA_029052995.1 Lachnospiraceae bacterium
ATCCCGGGTGCGGAGAAGCAAGCGGAACAACTTCCAGTCAAAGAAACGGTCATGCTCTTTTTTCTCATCCCTTTTGTTATAATAAATCAGTAACATCACAATTGCATAAATTGCATAATTTACATAAACATTAACTGCATTTGATGTCTCCTGCCCATATACGGCACTCATAACAAGACCGCCTTTTACCTTCGCATCATTTTTATATATTTTTTGCTCTGATACACATTTCTTGCTGATTTTTAACTGCAATGGCTCTCTGATATTTTGTCCTGTAATAATAAGATATACCGCTCTATTTTTAGAGTGTTCGACCGGGAGTTTAACATATGCACTTTTATCACTATATTCACACTCCAAATCCATGCTATATTCACCAAGCATTTCGCTCGTGTCCTTATCATAAAGTTCAAAATTAAGATATGCATCCTCATATGAGATTCCATTAAAGGACATATAAATTAAGATTCCTTGGAAGTAATCTTCTTCTAATAAAAACTCAGTTTTTAATTCAATTTTATCATCTACTTTCACCGTATAATCTTGAATTGTACCAAACTTTTGTTCTTCGTATTCCATCTTTTTAGATGATACAGCAATAAGAACCGCTACAAGCAATCCTATTAATAATGCTGCAATCAGCACTATCTCTCTAGTCCATTTTCTATCTTTTAATTTCATATTCATATCAGAACTCATGATTTAACCTTCCATATCCTCTTTTGAGTCGTCTATCGCATTTTCAGTGTTCTCATCCCCATGATACTCATTCATCATTGCCACAATCTGTGCTAACCGTCTAACTCTGCTGGACATTCTGGATAATGTAACAGTCAAAACAAAAATAACAATCAAAGAAAATACAAAACCTAAAAAAAATACCATATTGACCGGGGAATAAATGCCAAGTAACTCTGCCAGTTTTTCCATTGTATTTGGAATACAAACCAAAATAATCAATGCTAAATCCATGATAAACCATGAAAGTGCATATTTTAATTCCAGTTCACGTTTACGTATCATATTAAGAATAACTAAAAGAAATAGTACAATAAAAACAATTAATATTATCTGTATCTGTAATGTCATCATCATCTCATCCTTTCTATGAACACCGCCAAAGTTACCTTAATCATATAATAAAATGACCCAAACGATGATATCGAAGAAATCCCTTCCTGCCTTTCCCGCATTTTAACAGGAACCTCTTCTATCCTTCTTCCATGCCGGAGCAGCCGCATTGTACTTTCAGGTTCCGGATAATCCCTGGGGTACTCATTTGCAAACATCTCTATTGTCTTTTTATTACACATACGAAGACCTGAAGTCGGATCCGTAATTTTTTGTCCAGACAATAACTTAATTAAAAAAGTAAACCACTTAATACCAACTCTCCTAATTCCAGAGGATTGGAAACCCTGATTTTTAATAAAACGTGAGCCAATCACCATGTCCAAATCATTCGAAACCAAATATTCTGCCATTTCGTTCAAATATATAGCATCATGCTGTCCATCCCCATCGAACTGAACTGCGATATCATAGCCATGGTTATATGCATACAAATACCCAGTCTGCACTGCCCCTCCAATCCCTAAATTAATTGGAAGATTCAATACATTAAATCCGTTATACTTACATATATCCATAGTATTATCTGTTGAACAGTCATTAATAATCACATAATCAAAATCAGGTGCATTTTCCAATACATCTTTAACCGTAAAAATAATACTGTTTTTTTCATTATAAGCTGGGATAATCACTAATTTTTTCATATGATTTTCCAAATACCTTTCTTTAAATTGCCCTGCCTAATCAATCATTTCATTTGAATCCTGACCCTTTGCATACAATTTTGTCAAAAGAGCAGCAATCGGTCTTGGCCAAAACTTTGAATACATTATCATATCTTCATCTGATCTCTGGTTATCCTTAATAATTGCACTGGTTTCCGAATCCTCATGAATCCTATGATAAACCAATATATCACTGTCAAACAGAAAATCACCTTTTAATCTGGATAACCGTTCCCATGCCTCCCAGTCCTCATTACTGCGAAAACCATTTTCAAAAACGGGATTTGGCAAATTTTCCTTTGCATATGCAACAGAGGGACAACATATTGGAGAACCAAAGGAAAGAATTCTCCTTCTGATAAACACACTATGCTTAGCTCCCGGAAGGCACATTGGAAGCAGCATAAGGCGTTTCACTTGGAGCAATTGATTTCTTTTTACAATTTTTTCATTACGAAGTTCAGCATAATCAGAGAAAAAAATCAGTGGTCTTTTTGAATTGATAAAGGCTTTTAAAACATGTTCTGTGTAATTCTTCTTATATATATCATCCTGATGCGCAATGGTAATATATGGCGTATCAGCCTGAGTGTATCCAAAATTCCAGTCCTGTGTTATCCCACCCTCTCCTTCATTTACAATTAAAGGTATATCATACTTATCTGCTATTCGGGATATAAATGCATTCGGAGTAGAAGTTACCATAATTATCTTCGAAGATACCGTTTGCTTTTTTAAGGACAATATACATTTTTCTAAATATGGGCTTTCTTTGTATGCACATATAACAAACGTGTGTTTAGTTTTATCCATCATATTCTCCTTTGCACATCTATTTCAAAATTATACCATAATACAAATTCTTTTTAAAGAGACATCTAATCTATTTTTGAACGTTTCCCATATATTCTAAAACTACTTTATTATTTGTTTGTGAAATTTTAAAAAAATCTCCTTCTTTGACTTTGGAAATACCAAATAGTTTCTTCATCTCTTCCTCAAGGTAATCATTTTTCGTATAAATCCATACATATTTATATTCTTCGTCTACCAAAATATCCGGCCAGTCACTGATTTTATGATCTGTCAGTCCAATAATCGTTTCTTTGGTATTCTTTCTAAAATTAAAGCACATTCCTTCCCTGGAAAGCTGCTCACCCATTTCATAATCAGCAACCAGAGTATAAAGACCTGTAGAGGACTGATTAATAAAATAAATTTTACCTTCCCCTTCTGTTATATCTTTTACCTTATTTGTATATTTTATAAAACGTTCCCTCTCCTTGTATAAATCCGTGTCTACTGCATATAAATGAAACAAATTAGGTAAAATATAGCTGCTGCTTCCAGCTACGATACAAATAAAAAAGGTTGTGATAGTTCCCTTTTTGAGCATATTTATAAATTTCAAATTCTTGTCCGGTTCTATGCGGACAAACAGCGGAATAGTCACAGGAATTACTCCTAACATCATATAATCAGAAAAATACCGTTCTAATGACATGGCACGCACACTGTCGGTGTATCCAAACACAAAGAGATAAGCAAAAAGCATAACAGCAAAATATCCTGCAAATCCTGCAAGATAAACGCAAATCAAATTTGTGTATGCCGGTAATAAAGGCTTTTTTATAATTATCGGATAGATAAAATACAACAATCCTGCCACAATTATAAAAAACAACAGATAGGATAATTCCATTCCATCATTTTTCATATTTACAGCAACAAAAAGCTTTTGAATCATTGCTTTAACTGTCAACACAAATCTCTGCTTATCTATTGAATAGAAATGTCCTCTAAAAAGTCCGTTTTTTCCAATGACAAGAGACCATATTACCACAAAAATAATCGGGGCTGACACTGTGGCAATACCAAATATTCCTTTTTTTGAAAATACTACCCTTTTCCATTCCTTAGGAATGATTGGCTTGTTTTCTTCCTTGCAATTTGTAATATACAACACAAGTATTGCGAGCATAACGATACATGCAAACAGGGGACCCACCATACTTTTCATCATACCGACATTTAATAATATTAATGGAACAAGATATATATTATTCTTATAGTATTTTTTTAAAACAAGCCAGGCTGTCAAAGCACCTGCCCAATAGGCGGTTGCCTGATCAGTATATATA
>JAIDHZ010000073.1 GCA_029052995.1 Lachnospiraceae bacterium
ATGTTATGCTGTATTCAGGTAAAGAACAGAAGAAATTGAATTAAAAGGGGGAGATGTTTTTGAAAGGCAAAATTATATTTTTTTCAACGCCTGCATATGGGCATATACTGAGTACCCTTCCTATTATCAAAAGACTGGTGGAACTCGGATATTCGGTGGATTGTTATACCAGTTCTGCTTTCAGGGAGTTTATTGATAGCTGTGGTGCGAATTATGTGGAATACTGTATTGATTTTGAACAGATTGTATTAAGCAATGCAACCTCTGATTTCTTTGAGCTTTCGAAAATGCTGGTTGC
This sequence comes from Lachnospiraceae bacterium, assembly GCA_029052995.1. Classification (GTDB taxonomy): domain Bacteria; phylum Bacillota; class Clostridia; order Lachnospirales; family Lachnospiraceae; genus CAG-590. The sequence continues at coordinate 299 of JAIDHZ010000073.1, forward strand.
AGTCAACCGGGAAGCCTATTATGCATATGAACCTATTGTAGAGAAAAGGCCGCCACAAATGATTATATATGATTCCATGTGTTCCTTTGCAAAAAATATTGCCGGTAAACTTGGAATAAAGTCTGTATGCTTTGTTGCTACATTTGGATTTAACCTTCCGGTATTTTTGTTTTCCAACATGTTTGTTTCAAGTATTCCCATGTACTTAAAAAACAGGAAATCCTTTCGCCGGTTGTTCAGGGATGAGATGCAGTTTCGTAAGAAGAATAAGCTGCCTGATTTTCATGTTATTGATTTGTTTATGAATTGCGGTGGGAGAACTATTGTATTTTCACCAAGAGAGTTTCAACCCTTTGCATGGACATTTCCCAAAAACGTTATTTTTGCCGGAACCACTATTAAGGAAAGGGAAAAGATGATGCGGAGCGGGGAAAGTTATCAGGAATATGAGTATTACATTTCTATGGGAAGTATTTTCACAGACAGAATTCATATGATGGAAGAGCTACTGAATGATCCTTATATTCAAAAAGGAAAAAGCCTGCTGGTATCAAAGAAAGAAGATGTTTTCATTGGAAAAAATGTTGCGGTGAGGAAATGGGTAAATCAGCTGGAATTGCTTCCACATTGTCAATATTTTATAAATCAGGGAGGATTAGGCAGTGCTTATGAGAGTATTTATTATGGAATTCCGCAAATCTGCATTCCCCAACAGCAGGAGGAAGGATATGTGGCAAGGCGGGTAAAAAGTAAAAAATTGGGATTATATATGAAGGAATATGATTCTGAATACATAAAGGCAATCAGGGATTTTTATGGGAAATCCAGAATAAAGGAATTTCAGAAGATATTGAGGGAGAAGGATGGTACGGCTGTTGCTGTAAAAGTGATAGAAAAATATTTTGAACAGGGAGGCTGAAATGCGGAAGACTATATTAGTAACCGGAGCAACCGGCTTTTTAGGAAATTACATAGTTAAGGAATTAATTGAACAGGGGTATCGAGTGGCTGCGATAGGGAGAAATGTGGAGCGGGGGAAAGCATTAGAACAACAGCACTGCATATTTTATCCCGTAGATTTTACGGTAAAGGAGCAGGTGCAGGAAGTTTTTAAAAAGGAGGATATTGACGGGGTAATTCATGCAGGAGCTTTGTCGAGTGCATGGGGCAGGTGGGAGGATTTTTATGTGGTAAATGTAGAGGGCACAAGACAGGTTGCTGAGCTGGCGCTACAGTATAAGGTGAAGCGCTTTGTCTACATTTCCTCCCCAAGTGTATATACTGCAAAATGCGACAGGTTTGATGTACATGAGGAGGAGGCAGACCGGTCAAATCACTTAAATCATTATATTGCTACAAAACTGATGTCTGAAAATATATTAGGCGAGTTTTGTGAGAAGGGGCTTTATGTGGTAATTTTGCGTCCCCGGGGGCTGATTGGAAGGGGAGACCCCAGTCTTATGCCGAGGCTGATGCGGGCTAATGGGAAAATTGGGATTCCTTTGTTTAATGGTGGAGGAAATATTGTGGATATCACTTGTGTAGAAAATGCAGCGTATGCATGTTACCTTGCATTGAAGGCGGAGAATGTAAAGGGTGAGGTGTTTAATATAACCAACGACGAACCTTCAAGGTTCAGGGATGTGTTAGAGGAATTCTGTCAGGCTGCCGGTGAAAAGGCAAATTTCAGGCAACTGTCTTTTCCATTACTTTATGGGGCAGCAGAATTTATGGAATGGTTTTACAGGCTGTTTCATTTGAAAGGGGAACCTGTGCTTACCCGATATACGGTGTGTACCCTGGCATTTTCCCAGACGCTTAATATTGATAAGGCAAAAGAGAAACTACACTATATGCCAAAGAAAACATTGAAGGAGGGGATTGCGGATTATGGAAAATGGTGGAACAGCATTTAAACGGATTAAATTATATCGGTGTGGCTGCTGTGTAAACCGGACATCTGCTATTTTAAAGAATGCAAAACGGGAATCCGTGTCATTTCCGGCTTTGGTGGTACTATTACAGCATAAGGTACATGGGAACATTTTGTTTGACACCGGATATACGCCGCGCATTTATAAAAATGGAATGATATCTGTGATATACAATCTTTTAAATAAAGCTTGTGTAAAGGAAGAAGATACGATCAGGTACCGGTTGAAACAGGATGGCATAAAGAGGGTAGACCGGATTATACTGTCCCATGCACATCCGGATCATATTGGTGGCCTTAAGGATTTTGAAGATTATGAGCTGATTACTACAAAAGAAGTTCTTGACACTATGGAATCCCCAAGAGTGAGAGAGCTTGTGTTTAAAAACCAGATTCCGTCTTTTCAGGAAGAGGGAATACATGTAACAACTTTATTTCCCATGAGAAAGCCACACTTTTTAATGGATTATTTTGGAGAGTTGTATGACATACTGGGGGATAAAAGTATTATTGGTGTGAAGCTTAATGGACACAGCAGGGGGCAGCTTGGCATTTATATTAATGAGCAGAAATTGTTTTTTGCGGCTGACAGCAGCTGGGGGGAAAGCTTTGCCGGACGTATTGGGAATATGCGTGTGATTGCAAAATATATACAAAATAATTTTGATGCTTACCAGGAAACGGTTAATGCAATAAAGCGGCTAAAAAGGGATTATCCGGAAATACGTGTGATATATTCCCATGAGCCCTTTACGGAGGAGACGTTATGAACAGTAAATTAGAGGTTGCAAAAAATTATCTTAGATTTAAACATCAGAGATTTAAAAGCAGGGAAGAATTAGAGCAGTATCAGGAAAGAAAAATAAAAAAACAGATTAACTTTGTGGTGAAACATTCCTCGTTTTACAGAGAATATAAAGAAAAAAAGTTATCTGAATATCCGATTATGGACAAAAAAACAATGATGGAGCATTTCAATTCTCTGAATACTGTAGGAATTGATAAGGATAAGGCGCTCTCCTTTGCCATAGATTCCGAAAAAACAAGAAACTTTACCCCTACACTTCAAAATATTACGGTAGGCTTAAGCTCCGGAACCTCGGATACCCGTGGTGTCTTTCTTGTATCAGATAGAGAGAAAAATCAATGGGCAGGATATATTTTATCCAAAGTACTGTATGGCTCTCTTTTAGGTTCATACAAAATTGCATTCTTTATGAGGGCGGACAGTAATCTATATGAGGCGGTCAAATCTAAAAATATACAGTTTGAATTTTTTGATATCTTAAAACCAATTTCGCAGTGTATGCAAAGGTTGGAATCCTTTAAACCGGATATTTTGGTTGGACAGCCATCAGTACTGTTGGAAATCTGTAGTTATATGGAAGAAGGTGCATTGCAGATTTCGCCTGAGAAAGTCATATCAATAGCTGAGGTATTAGAGGAGCAGGATTGTGAGGTGATAAAAAAGGCGTTTAATTTAAAGATAATCCATCAGGTGTATCAGTGCACTGAAGGGTGTCTTGGGGTGACATGCGGATATGGGATACTGCATTTGAATGAGGATATTCTCCATATTGAAAAGGAATATCTGGATGATAAAAGATTCATTCCCATCGTCACAGATTTTAGCAGGCGCTCCCAGCCCATAATTCGGTATAGGTTAAATGACATTTTGATTGAAAGAAAGGAAATGTGTCCTTGTGGCAGTTGTTTTACTGCTTTGGATAGGATTGAGGGAAGGGAGGATGATGTTTTTTTGTTTAAAAATGCAGACAATCAGCAGGTTAAGGTGTTTCCCGATTTTATACGGCGCTGCATATTGTTTGCGGGAGAAATTGAAAATTACAGGGTTGTGCAGGATGAGGATGCTTCCTTACATATTTATACAGATTGCGGAGAAGAGATGCGGGAGTGGATTACAAGGGAATTTGAAAAGCTTGCAGATGAGATGCAATTCGTATTGCCGGAGCTTCAATTTTTACCATATTGTTATGATAACCGGAAAAAGCTGAAACGGGTTGAGTCAAAAATAAGGAGGAAATAGATATGAGGAAAGTAGAGATAATAGGATACGGAACATGTTTACCCGAAAACACTGTAGAATTTGATGGGCAGATTCGCTACAGAGTGGGAGAAGGAGAGAAAGAAACACAGCTTACATTGGCGGAGAAAGCGGCAGAGAAGGCATTAAAAAAGGCAGCTCTATCTATAGAAGATATAGATTTGATTGTATCTGCATCTGCGGTTGGTGTACAGCCTATTCCCTGTACTGCGGCGTTGATTCATGAGAAGATTGCCATGGGTACGGATATACCGGCAATGGATATCAATACTACATGTACCAGTTTTATTACTGCTGTGGATACGATTTCTTATCTGATAGATGCAGGAAGGTATGAAAATGTACTGATTGTATCCAGTGAGCTTGCCTCTTGCGGATTAAATCCGAATCAAAAAGAAAGCTATGAGTTATTTAGTGATGGTGCAGCGGCAGTAGTTTTGACAGGCTGCACAGATAGTAAATCAGAAATACTTTATGGCATGCAGGCTACCTGGTCAGAGGGGGTACATGCTACAGAAATCAGGGGCGGTTTGACGGGAATGCATCCACGGTGCCATGATGAAAGCAATAAAGAAGATTATCTGTTTGATATGAAGGGAATTGATGTATTATCCCTTGCCGCAAAAAAGCTTCCATTAATGTTCACAGCTTTTTTGGAGCATAGCAGTCTTACTGTCAACGATATAGACTGTGTTGTGCCGCATCAGGCAAGTAAGGCGCTGGGACTGATAATGAAGAAAATGAATATACCATACGAGAAATATATTGATACAGTAAGTCTTTATGGAAATATGGTATCGGCATCTGTTCCGGTAACCTTTTGCAATGCCATTGACGAGGGGAGAATCCAAAAGGGTGATGTGGTGCTGCTTTGTGGAACAGCAGCGGGATTGACTACAAATTTTCTGGCAATGCGATATTGAGAAGAGTTCTCATGCAGAATAAATGGCAGTTAGCTTTCACGAAAAAAATTTTTAAAAGCTTTTAAAAATGTAAAAAAGTGCTTGCATTCTTGCAAAACTTCATGTATACTAATCCGTGCTGTGACATTGATAGCGATGAAGCGCGAGGTTGCTGCCTATTATGGCAGGTTTTCCGTGGAGCGAATGTCAAGTTAAGAAACTGACGGCAAGTCACTGTACGAATAACCATCCATTTATATATGGAGATGACGTGTGGAAAGTGCGGATTGGCATATTCTAATTTGCGACACACACGGGAGAGTGTACAGTCACCACTTGTCGTACTACAAATAAGTGCGAAAAGGAGGCGGCTTTTTTTATGGCAAACCAGGTAATGAGAATTACACTTAAGGCGTATGATCACAAGTTAATCGATCAGGCTGCAGCAAACATTATTGATACTGTTAAGAAGACAGGTGCAAAGGTTTCGGGTCCTGTACCAATGCCTACTAAGATTGAGAAAGTTACAATTCTTAGAGCAGTTCATAAGTACAAGGATTCTAGAGAGCAGTTTGAGCAGAGAACACACAAAAGGTTAATTGATGTGATTCAGCCAACCCAGAAGACAATTGACGCATTACAGAAGTTAGATATGTCTGCTGGTGTCTACATCGATGTTAAGATGAAGACAAAATAATTCGTGAATGGTAAACAGTTTGCGAAATAACATTTAATAAGCAAGTGCAGTAAAACCTAATGGGCGTTAAGCCAAATTTAGAATGATTGCCACGGCAATCCGCTGTAGATTAATTAGGAGGAAATTTTAAAATGAAGAAAGCAATTTTAGCTACAAAAGTCGGAATGACTCAAATCTTCAACGAAGACGGCGTATTAACACCGGTTACCGTATTACAGGCAGGACCTTGTGTTGTGACACAGGTTAAGACAATGGAAAACGACGGATACGAAGCAATTCAGGTTGGTTACGGCGAAAAGAAGGAAAAGATAACAACCAAGGATGTATCTGGTAAAAAGGTTATTAGAAATCCACATGGTGCTGGCAAGGCAGAGGTTGGACATTTTAAGAAGGCAAACACGACACCAAAGAGATTTGTAAGAGAGTTCAGAGTAGATAACGTTTCAGACTATGTTGCTGGTGAAAGCGTAATCAAGGCTGACATTTTTGCAGAGGGTGACAAAATTGACGTGACCGCTAAGTCCAAAGGTAAAGGATTTGCAGGTGGAATTAAGCGTCATGGTTTGCATACAGGTCCGAAGACTCATGGTTCAAAATACCATCGCCATGCAGGTTCTAATGGTTGTGCAACTGACCCTGGTAAGGTTTTTAAGGGAAAGAAAATGGCAGGTCACATGGGTAATGTGAGAGTAACCGTTCAGAACTTAGAGATTGTTAAGATAGATGCAGAGAACGACGTAATCTTAGTAAAGGGATCTGTTCCAGGACCTAAGAAGTCGTTAGTTATGATTAAAGAGACTGTAAAGTGTGGTAAGTAATTTACAGGAAGGAGGAATAGATTATGGCAACAGTAGCTGTTTATAATACCGAAGGCAAGGAAGTAGATAAGTTAGAACTTAATGATTCTGTGTTCGGTGTAGAGATAAATGAGCATTTAGTTCACAAGGCAGTTGTTTCACAGCTGGCAAATAAGCGCCAGGGAACGCAGAGTGCCAAAACGCGTTCGGAAGTGCGCGGTGGCGGTAGAAAGCCTTGGAGACAAAAGGGAACAGGTCATGCGAGACAGGGTTCTACAAGAGCTCCGCAGTGGACGGGTGGCGGTGTTGTATTTGCACCAAAGCCAAGAGATTACTCTGTGAAGATGAATAAGAAGGAGAAGGCAAATGCTATGCGCTCTGCTTTGACATCAAGAGTAAACGAAGAGAAGTTTATCGTATTAGATGAATTGAAGTTAGATGAGATTAAGACAAAGAAGTTTGTTGAGGTTATGAATAACCTTGAGGTGGCTAAGGCATTGGTAGTGATGAAGGATAATGACCAGAATGTGGTTTTATCTGCAAGAAATGTACCGGATGTTAAAACTGCACTTACAAACACAATTAATGTATACGACATCTTAAAGTATGATACAGTAGTGATTACAAAGGATGCAGTAGCAGCAATCGAGGAGGTGTACGCATAATGGCAGATATCAAATATTATGACGTAATTCAAAAACCGATCATTACTGAGAAGTCTATGGATGCTATGGCTGAGAAAAAATATACTTTTCAGGTTCATCCGGAAGCAAATAAGACGATGATTAAAGAAGCTGTTGAAAAGATGTTTGAGGGAACAAAAGTTGCGAGAGTAAACACAATGAATCTTGGGGGCAAGACAAAGAGACGTGGGATGGTTTACGGAAAGACAGCGAAGTCTAAGAAGGCTATTGTTCAGTTGACTGAAGACAGCAAGGAAATTGAAATTTTTGAAGGACTTTGACAGGCATTGAGCACTTAGTGAAAACGAGCCGCAGGCGAAGCTTGAGGTTAGTGCGAAAGCCCATCCCGATACTTAACGAAATCAAGCCAAAGGCGCAGATTGAGTTTAGTAGAGTGGATGTGTAAATTAGGCGAAGGCATACAGATGAGCACGAAGTGCGAATTTAGTATGCAGTGCAGTGGAAATAAAGCCGAAGCAAATCATACGCATGCAAGCGTGATAATAAATGCAGTTTGAAAGGAGAAATAAAATGGGAATCAAGACTTATAACCCATATACACCTTCCAGAAGAAATATGACTGGTTTGGATTTCGATGTGATTACAAAAACCACACCAGAGAAATCCCTTACAACTTCATTAAAGAAGAATGCCGGTCGTAATAATCAGGGAAAGATTACAGTAAGACACCATGGTGGTGGTTCAAGAAGAAAATATAGAATTATTGATTTTAAGAGAAGAAAAGATGATATTCCGGCAACAGTTGCTTCTATTGAGTATGATCCGAACAGAACAGCCAATATTGCATTGATCAATTATGCAGACGGAGAAAAGGCTTATATCTTAGCTCCTGTAGGATTAAAGGTTGGAGATACAGTTATGAATGGTGTGAATGCAGATATCAAAGTTGGTAACTGCTTACCATTAGAGGCAATTCCGGTCGGTACTGAAGTACACAATGTTGAGCTATATCCTGGTAAGGGCGGACAGCTGGTTCGTTCAGCAGGTAATTCTGCACAGCTTATGGCAAAGGAAGGCAAGTATGCAACCCTTCGTTTACCGTCAGGCGAGATGAGAATGGTTCCGGTTATTGCCAGAGCAACTATCGGACAGGTTGGTAACATCGAGCATGGTCTTGTTAAGATTGGTAAGGCGGGACGTAAGCGCCATATGGGTATCAGACCTACGGTTCGTGGTTCTGTTATGAATCCGAATGACCATCCTCATGGTGGTGGTGAGGGTAGAACAAGTATCGGTAGACCGGGACCATGTACTCCATGGGGCAAACCGGCACTTGGACTTAAAACCCGTAAGAAGAATAAGCAGTCTAATAAGATGATCGTTAGAACAAGAGACGGTAAGAACGTTAAATAATATAAGGAGGATTGACATATGGCACGTTCACTAAAAAAAGGACCATTTGCAGATGAACATTTGCTTAAAAAAGTCGATGCGTTAAATGCGAGCAACGACAAGCAGGTTATTAAAACCTGGTCTCGTCGTTCTACCATTTTTCCAAGCTTCGTAGGACATACAATAGCAGTACATGACGGAAGAAGACATGTTCCTGTATATATTACTGAGGATATGGTTGGTCACAAGCTCGGTGAGTTTGTATCAACAAGAACTTACAGAGGACATGGCAAGGACGAGAAAAAGTCAAAAGTTAGATAATCGGATTTGAAAGGAGGATTAATCCATGGCAAAAGGACATAGATCCCAGATAAAGAGAGAAAGAAATGCGCAAAAGGATACAAGACCATCAGCTAAGGTTTCTTATGCCAGAGTTTCTGTAACCAAAGCATGTTTCGTTTTAGATGCCATCAGAGGTAAGGATGTACAGACTGCACTTGCTATCTTAGCTTACAATCCAAGATATGCTTCGAGTGTGATAAAGAAGTTATTAGAGTCAGCAATTGCAAATGCTGAAAATAACAACGGAATGAAAGTGGAAAACCTTTATATTGCAGAGTGTTATGCAAATAAGGGACCAACAATGAAGAGAATTCAACCAAGGGCACAGGGTAGAGCTTACAGAATAGAAAAGAGAACAAGCCATATCACTATCGTGCTTGATGAAAGATAAGGAGGCAAATAATGGGACAGAAAGTAAATCCTCATGGTTTGAGAGTCGGTATCATCAAGGATTGGGATTCTAGATGGTATGCTGATACAAAAGATGGTGAATTTGCAAATAACTTAGTAGAAGACAATGAAATCCGTAAGTTTTTGAAAAAGAGACTTTATAATGCGCAGGTTTCCAAAATTGAGATGGAAAGAGCTTCTGACAGACTTAAGGTTATTATTCACACTGCTAAGCCGGGTGTAGTAATTGGCAAGGGCGGCGCTGAGATTGAAGCACTTAAGAAGGAAGTTGCAAAGTTAACAGATAAGAAGTTAATGGTAGATGTTAAGGAAGTGAAGAAACCGGATGCAGATGCGCAGCTGGTTGCAGAGAATATTGCTGCACAGCTTGAGAACCGTATCTCATTCAGACGTGCGATGAAATCCTGCATGGGCAGAACAATGAAGACTGGTGCGCTTGGAATCAAGACATCTGTTTCTGGTCGTCTTGGTGGTGCGGATATGGCTCGTACAGAGTTCTATAGCGAAGGAACAATTCCTCTTCAGACACTTCGTGCAGATATTGATTATGGTTTTGCTGAGGCTGACACTACTTATGGTAAGGTTGGTGTTAAGACTTGGATTTACCATGGTGAAGTACTTCCAACTAAGAACAATCAGGAAGGGAGTGACAAATAATGTTAATGCCTAAAAGAACAAAGCATAGAAAACAGTTTAGAGGTTCTATGGCTGGTAAAGCAACCAGAGGTAATAAAATCAGCAATGGTGAATATGGTATTGTAGCATTAGAGCCTGGCTGGATTAAGTCAAATCAGATCGAGGCAGCCCGTGTCGCTATGACACGTTATGTAAAACGTACCGGTAAAGTATGGATTAAGATTTTCCCTGATAAGCCTTATACATCTAAGCCTATTGGAGTTCGTATGGGTAAAGGTAAAGGTAACGTAGAAGGCTGGGTGGCAGTTGTAAAACCAGGTCGTGTAATGTTTGAAATTGCAGGGGTTCCTGAAGATGTAGCAAAGGAAGCATTGAGACTTGCAGTTCATAAACTGCCAATCAAGTGTAAGGTTGTATCCAAAGCAGATTTAGAAGGAGGTGCAGGCAGTGAAAACTAAGGAATATAGAGAAGACTTAAGAACGAAGTCTGCTGAAGAATTAAATGCAGAGTTAGTAGCTGCTAAAAAGGAATTATTCAACTTAAGATTCCAAAATGCAACAAATCAGTTAGAGAATACAAGCAGAATTAAAGAGGTAAGAAGAAATATAGCAAGAATTCAGTCGATTATGACTGAAAAGGCTAATGCTTAATTATCTTGAAAGGAGGAATTATTGTGGAAAGAAATCTAAGAAAGACACGTGTAGGATTGGTTACAAGTGACAAGATGAATAAGACAATTGTTGTTTCAATCGTAGATAATGTAAAGCATCCTCTTTATGGGAAGATTGTAAAGAGAACTTATAAGTTGAAGGCACATGATGAAAACAATGAGTGTCATATTGGTGATAGAGTAAGAGTAATGGAAACAAGACCGTTATCAAAGGATAAGAGATGGAGACTTGTTGAAATTATTGAGAAAGCAAAATAATTAAGGAGGCAATTACAATGGTTCAACAGGAAACAAGACTTAGAGTTGCGGATAATACCGGAGCGAAAGAATTACTTTGCATCAGAGTATTAGGCGGCTCAACAAGAAGATATGCTAATATCGGTGATGTCATCGTTGCCTCTGTAAAAGATGCAACACCAGGAGGTGTTGTAAAGAAGGGCGACGTAGTAAAGGCTGTAGTTGTTCGTACAAAGAAGGGTGCACGTCGTAAAGATGGTTCTTATATCAGGTTTGATGAAAACGCAGCAGTAATCATCAAGGATGATATGAATCCAAGAGGTACGCGTATTTTTGGACCTGTGGCAAGAGAGCTTAGAGATAAGAAATTCATGAAGATCGTTTCATTAGCACCAGAAGTTTTATAAGGAGGTGTCAGGATGGCAACTAGTAAAATAAAAAAAGATGATGTAGTTCAGGTTATCACTGGTAAGGACAAGGGCAAATCCGGTAAGGTTTTATCAGTTGATACAAAAAATCATAAAGTATTAGTTGAGGGCGTCAACATGGTTTCTAAGCACTCTAAACCAAGTATGGCGAATCAGCAGGGTGGTATTATTGAGAAAGAAGCACCTATTGATATATCTAACGTAATGTATGTTCACAAGGGAAAACCAGTTCGTATCGGCTTTGAAGGTGAGAAAAAGGACAAGGTTCGTGTGGCTAAAGTGAACGGTAAGTTAGAAAAGATTGACTGATTTAAGAGAGGAGGCCACATAAGTTGAGTAGATTAAAGGAACAATACAATAGCGAAATGAAGGACGCTATGGTAAAGAAATTCGGTTATAAAAATATGATGGAAATTCCAAAGCTTGAGAAAATTGTTATCAACATGGGTGTTGGTGAAGCAAAGGAAAACCATAAGGTTTTAGATTCTGCTGTTAAGGATTTAGAGATTATTACCGGTCAGAAGGCAGTGATTACAAAGGCAAAGAAGTCTATTGCAAACTTCAAGCTTCGTGAGGGAATGCCAATTGGCTGTAAGGTAACCTTGAGAGGAGAAAGAATGTATGAGTTTGCTGATCGTTTGATCAATCTTGCATTACCACGTGTTCGTGACTTTAGAGGTGTTAATCCAAATGCATTTGATGGCAGAGGTAATTATGCGTTAGGTATTAAGGAACAGTTGATTTTTCCGGAAATCGAATATGATAAGGTGGATAAGGTAAGAGGAATGGATGTAATCTTTGTTACCACTGCTAAGACTGATGAGGAAGCTCGTGAGTTATTAACATTATTCGGTATGCCATTTAAGAAATAATAGGAGGAAGATTCATGGCTAAGAAGGCAATGGTTGTTAAACAACAGCGCAAACAAAAATTCTCGACAAGAGAATATACCCGTTGTAAAGTTTGTGGGCGTCCACATTCAGTGTTAAAGAAATACGGAATCTGCAGAATCTGCTTCCGTGAATTAGCATATAGGGGTGAAATACCAGGCGTTAAGAAAGCAAGCTGGTAGATTTTTTGAAGGAGGTAAATGAAAATGACAGATCCAATCGCAGATATGCTTACCAGAATACGTAATGCAAATACTGCTAAGCATGATACAGTTGATGTTCCTGCTTCAAAGATGAAGGAAGCAATTGCTACCATTCTTTTAGAAGAAGGATATATTAAAGCAGTAGATATGATTGAGGAAGGTAATTTTAAGACAATTCGTATCACATTAAAGTACGGTAAGGACAAAAATGAAAAGATTATTACCGGTATTAAGAGAATCTCTAAGCCGGGTCTTCGTGTATACGCCGGCAAGGATGAGCTTCCTAAAGTATTAGGTGGCTTAGGTGTTGCTATCATTTCTACAAACAAGGGTGTGCTTACAGATAAGCAGGCTCGCGAGGCACAGGTTGGCGGCGAAGTGTTGGCTTTTGTTTGGTAGGCATTGAGCACTTAGCGAAAGCAAGCCGAAGGCGAAGCTTGAGGTTAGTGCGAAAGCCCATCCCGATACTTAATGAGAACGAGCAAAGCGAAGTTCGAATTTAGTAGAGTGGATGCTGTAAATTATACAAAGCATAGTGATAAACAAAAGCAAGGCGAAGCTTGAGGTTAGTGCGAAAGCCCATCCCGATACTTAACGAAATCAAGCCAAAGGCGCAGATTGAGTTTAGTAGAGTGGATGCTGTAGATTATATAAAGCGTAGTGATAAACAAAAGCAAGCCGAAGGCTAAGTTTGAGCTTAGTCTACGAGGCAGAACAAAAAATAATAACAGTAAATTAAGACAAATAATGAAACTGAATCATCAGTTTGAATGAATTAAGGAGGTAACGGCATGTCACGTATCGGAAGAATGCCTATCGCTGTACCGGCAGGAGTAACTGTTGATATAGCAGAAAATAATCAAGTGACTGTAAAAGGACCAAAGGGTACACTTTCAAGAGTATTACCGGCGGAAATGGACATTAAGCTTGACGGTGATCAGATTCTTGTAACAAGACCAAACGATTTAAAGAAGATGAAATCTTTACATGGTCTTACAAGAACACTAATTAACAACATGGTGGTTGGTGTGACCGAAGGTTATACAAAAGTTTTAGAAGTAAACGGTGTTGGTTACAGAGCAGCTAAGCAGGGAAAGAAGTTAGTATTAAATTTGGGATACTCCCATCCTGTTGAGATGGAAGATCCGGAAGGATTGGAGTCAAAAGTAGAAGGTAACACAATTACTGTTTCGGGTATTGATAAAGAAAAAGTTGGCCAATATGCTGCTGAAATCAGAGAAACAAGAAAGCCTGAACCATATAAGGGCAAGGGTATCAAGTATGCTGATGAGGTAATTAGACGCAAGGTTGGAAAGACTGGTAAAAAATAATTAAAGGAGTGAGATAAATGATTAACAAAGAGTCAAGAAGTAAGGTTCGTGCTAAGAAGCATTTAAGAATCCGTAACCGCTTTAGTGGCACTGCTGAGCGTCCACGTTTAGCTGTATTTAGAAGCAATAATCATATGTACGCTCAAATTATTGATGATACAGTTGGAAATACCTTAGTGTCAGCTTCTACCGTTCAGAAAGAAGTTAAGGCAGAGATTGAAAAGACAAATAATGTTGATGCTGCAGCATACTTAGGAAAAGTAATCGCACAGCGTGCATTGGATAAGGGCATTAAAACAGTTGTCTTTGATAGAGGCGGATTTATATATCAGGGTAAGGTAAAAGCGTTAGCAGATGCAGCAAGAGAAGCTGGTCTGGAATTCTAATAAGGAGGAAAACAACATATGAAGCATACAATTATTGATGCTAGTCAGTTAGAATTAGAAGAACAGGTAGTTAATATCAAACGTGTCACAAAGGTTGTTAAGGGTGGCCGTAATATGAGATTTGCTGCACTTGTAGTTGTAGGTGACAAGAACGGTCATGTTGGCGCTGGTCTTGGTAAAGCTGCTGAGATTCCAGAGGCAATTCGTAAGGGAAAAGAGGATGCAATTAAGAGTTTGGTTGAGGTTCCTATTAATGATAATGGAAGTATTCCCCATGACTGGACAGGTAAATTTGGAAGTGCATCGGTTCTTTTAAAAACATCTCCAGAAGGTACTGGTATCATTGCAGGAGGTCCTGCTCGTAAGGTACTTGAACTTGCTGGATACAAGAATATCCGTACCAAGTCTTTAGGTTCAAACAATAAGCAAAACGTCGTATTGGCTACGATTGAAGGTCTTACTAACTTGAAGACTCCTGAAGAAGTTGCAAAGCTTCGCGGAAAATCTGTTGAAGAGATTCTAGGTTAAGGAGGATTTAAAAATGGCAGATAAGGTAAGAGTTACTTTAGTTAAGTCTCCAATCGGAGCTATTCCAAAGCATAAAAAGACATTAGAAGCACTGGGTCTTAGGAAAATGCATAAGACAGTTGAGCTTCCTAATAATGCAGCAACAAAAGGAATGACAGATCAGGTTAGACACTTAGTAAAGGTTGAAGAGATTTAATAAATAAAAGATAAGGAGGTGCACATAATGAATTTATCAACATTAAAGCCTGCAAATGGCTCTAAACATAGCGATAATTTCAGAAAAGGTCGTGGCCATGGTTCAGGAAATGGAAAGACTGCGGGCAAGGGTCATAAAGGTCAGAAAGCACGTTCAGGTGCAACAAGACCAGGCTTTGAAGGTGGTCAGATGCCGTTATACAGGAGACTTCCTAAGAGAGGATTTACATGTCTGAGTTCTAAGGAAATTATCCCAATTAATGTATCAGCTTTAAATATATTTGATGATGGTTCAGAGGTGTCAGTAGATACATTAATTAGTGCCGGAATCGTGAACAATCCAAAAGATGGAGTAAAGATTTTGGGAAATGGTGAGTTAACAAAGAAGCTTACAGTTAAGGTAAACGCTTTCAGTGCTTCTGCAGTTGAGAAAATCGAGGCTCTTGGTGGAAAAGCAGAGGTGATGTAATATGTTCAAAACCTTAATTAATGCGTTAAAAGTAGAGCAGTTAAGAAAGAGAATTATTTACACCTTTTGGATTTTAGTAGTTGTACGTTTGGGATGTCAGTTGCCGATTCCGGGAATTGATGTCTCACAGGTGCAGGAATATTTACAAAGCGTTGTGGGAAGCTCATACAGCTTTATTGATTCCTTCACTGGGGGTTCCTTTTTGTCCATGTCGGTGTTTGCGCTTTCCGTAACACCATATATTACTGCGTCAATTATCATGCAGCTTTTAACAATTGCAATTCCTGCGTTAGAGGAAATGCATCGTGATGGCGAAGATGGTAAAAAGAAAATGAATCAGATTACAAGATATGTTTCAGTTGGTTTGGCGATTCTTGAAAGTGCCGGTTTGGCTATCGGTTTTTCAAGGCAGGGAGCACTTGGTGATTCAGGTATATTTACTATTTTAACGATTATTGTTACATTGACGGCAGGTAGTACAATTGTTATGTGGTTAGGTGACCGCATTTCTGATAAGGGGATTGGAAATGGTATTTCAATAATTTTGTTGATTAACATTGTATCCCGCATGCCGGCTGATTTTGCAAACCTGTATGAAATGTTTGTAAAAGGTGAAGATACAGTAAAGGCTATTATTGCGGTATGTATCATTGTTGCTGTGGTGATTGGAACTACAATCCTTGTTATTATTTTACAGGATGCAGAGAGAAGGATACCGGTACAGTACTCAAAGAAGATGCAGGGAAGGAAGATGGCTGGTGGACAGTCAAGCTATATTCCCCTTAAAGTTAATACGGCAGGTGTAATACCGGTTATTTTTGCATCATCCCTGTTATCAGTTCCATCTATTGTTATTAATTTATTTAGTATGCAGATTGGGACAACAGGGCAAAAGATTTTGCAGGGAATGAACCAGAATTACTGGTTTAATCCTGAGTATCCATTAGCATCAGTCGGACTTATTATTTATATCTTCTTAAATGTGGTATTTGCATATTTTTATACATCTATTACTTTTAATCCAATGGAGGTTGCAAATAACATGAAGAAGAGCGGAGGATTTGTTCCTGGTATTCGTCCGGGCAAGCCGACTCAGGATTATTTGAATAAGATTCTGAATTATATTGTATTAATCGGTGTCATTGGTTTGGTTATTGTAGCACTCATTCCGGTTTTCTTTAACGGAGTGTTTAAAGCAGATGTATCCTTTGGTGGTACATCATTAATAATCATTGTTGGTGTTATTCTTGAGACAATGAAACAGATAGAATCGCAGATGCTGGTACGCAATTACTCAGGATTTTTGAATGATTAAATAAATGTAATGAAAACCGTAGAAAAACAGCAAACTGTATTTCTGCGGTTTGTCGTTTGAATATAAAGCATATTAAAAGGAGGAAAAAGGTATGAAGATTATAATGTTAGGCGCACCGGGTGCAGGAAAAGGTACCCAGGCAAAGATGATTGCTGCAAAGTACGGTATTCCGCACATTTCAACAGGAGATATTTTCCGCGCAAACATCAAGAACGGTACAGAGCTTGGTGCAAAGGCAAAGGAGTATATGGATAAGGGACTGCTTGTTCCGGATGAACTGGTGGTTGATCTCGTTATTGACAGATTTAAGGAGCCGGACTGTGAGAAGGGTTATGTATTAGACGGGTTTCCAAGAACGATTCCCCAGGCGGAAGCACTTGATAAGGCTCTCACTGCAATCGGTGAAAGTGTTGATTATGCAATTAATGTTGAGGTGCCGGATGAGAATATTATTAACAGAATGGGAGGACGGCGTGCCTGTGTTGGCTGTGGTGCAACATATCATATTGTATACAGTCCAACCAAGGAAGAAGGCAAATGTGATACCTGTGGCGGTGATTTGATTATCCGTGATGATGATAAGCCGGAAACTGTAAAGAACAGGCTTTCAGTATATCATGAGCAGACACAGCCGTTGATTGATTATTATACTGAGAAAGGTATTATTGCTGAAGTGGATGGAACTGTTGATATGAAAGATGTGTTTGATGCAATTGTAAAGATATTAGGTGAATAAAAATGGGCATTTCAATTAAATCAAAGGCAGAAATAGAGCTTATGCGTGAGGCGGGAAGAATTCTCGCCATCACGCATGAGGAATTGAGAAAACAGGTTAAGCCTGGCATGTCAACCTTCGAAGTGAATCGAATTGGGGAAGAAATAATCAGGAGTTATGGATGTATTCCATCCTTTTTAAACTATCATGGATATCCGGCATCTATTTGTGTATCTATAAATGAAGAAGTTGTACACGGTATTCCCAGCAAAAATCGGATTATTCAGGATGATGATATTGTAAGTCTGGATGCTGGTGTTATTTACAAAGGTTTTCATTCTGATGCGGCAAGAACATTGGTGATGCCAGAGGCATCAGAGGAAGTGAAAAAACTTGTTGAGGTAACAAAGCAATCCTTTTTTGTTGGAATTAAGCAGGCAGTTTCCGGCAATCATGTAAGAGATATAGGCAGAGCAGTTCAGGAATATGCAGAAAGTCATGGTTATTCTGTTGTCCGGGATTTGATTGGACATGGAGTAGGAACTAAGTTACACGAGGATCCGGAAGTCCCTAACTTTGTAACACCAAGGAGGGGAGCGAAATTACGTCCGGGAATGACAATTGCAGTGGAACCTATGATTAACTTAGGCGAATATGATGTATACTGGGAAGATGATGATTGGACTGTTATAGCAGAGGACGGACTGCCATCTGCTCATTATGAGAATACAATACTGATTACAGAAGGTGAACCGGAAATTTTATCAACTGCTCCGGGTATTCCGTTATAATAATCAGCATAGATATATATAAAGTATCATGTGCTTTGGCGCATTGGAAATGGTACACAATTTAGTACCGTGAGGAGCAATATATAGCGGTTGAGGCGGAAATGATTTAAAATTAGGAGGGTCAAATATGTCTAAGGCAGATGTAATTGAAATTGAAGGAACAGTAGTTGAAAAGCTACCAAATGCAATGTTTAAAGTAGAGTTAGAAAACGGACATGAAGTTCTGGCTCATATCAGCGGAAAGCTGCGGATGAATTATATTAAAATTTTACCCGGCGATAAGGTCACGTTGGAGTTATCTCCATACGATTTGACAAAGGGAAGAATTAAATGGAGAGAAAAATAGAATTCTATCTGAATAATAAGGTCACGCTTGCAGGAATTGTGATATCAGGTGGCTATTTCTTTTAAGGATAATAAAAAATGCACAAATTGGCTGGTTAACGTTCCTAATGCCGGCTCAGATTTGGGCATTTTTCATTATCTTTTAAAATGTAGAAAAAATAGAAAATTTTGCTTGCAATAGCAGGATATAAATGTTAGAATAGGTATTCGTAGCGGACTTTTTTGAAAGGAGAGATTTTAATGAAGGTTAGAGCATCCGTAAAACCCATTTGCGACAAATGCAAAATCATTAAAAGAAAAGGTAGTATTAGAGTTATCTGTGAGAACCCTAAACACAAACAAAGACAAGGTTAGATGATAGCCCATCTTAATAACTTTGTATTTTGTAAACCAAAGTAGCACTGTATTCCCAGTGTGAAGTTCCTTCTATAATTAATGTCATTAATAATATAGAAGATGAAATTGAAAGCGGCTGTAGCATAGGTCGTCATTTACCTATGCAACATATCAATAGAATATGGAAGGAAAGCGTATGCATTTCACCCGTGTGGTTAATACATACGGATACGCAAGTAGTTCCGAACATTTAATTAAGAAAAAGAATTATTTTATGGAGGTGCACAGTCACAATGGCTCGTATTTCAGGTGTAGATTTACCAAGAGAAAAGCGTGTTGAGATCGGTCTTACCTATATTTATGGTATAGGACTTCCATCATCTCAGCGTATTTTAAAAGAAGCAAATGTTAATCCTGATACCCGTGTTCGTGATCTGACTGATGATGAAGTTAAAAGAATCAGTGAGGTTATCAACGAGACACAGATGGTAGAAGGCGATTTACGTAGAGAAATTGCTATGAATATCAAGCGTTTACAGGAAATTGGCTGTTATCGCGGCATCCGTCATAGAAAAGGACTTCCTGTTCGCGGACAGAAGACCAAGACAAATG
Organism: Lachnospiraceae bacterium; assembly: GCA_029052995.1. Classification (GTDB taxonomy): domain Bacteria; phylum Bacillota; class Clostridia; order Lachnospirales; family Lachnospiraceae; genus CAG-590. Next base: position 19,570 of record JAIDHZ010000073.1, read on the forward strand.
CCAGAACTCGTAAGGGTCCTAAGAGAACCGTAGCAAATAAGAAGAAATAATGAAGATTCATTTCTATATTAAGTAGGAGGTTAGTTTAATGGCTAAAGTTACAAAAAAAGTGACTAAAAAGCGTGCTAAGAAGAACGTTGAGCATGGACAGGCTCACATTCAGTCATCTTTTAATAATACAATTGTTACATTAACTGATAATGAGGGCAATGCGCTTTCATGGGCTAGTGCTGGTGAATTGGGATTTAAGGGATCTAAAAAGTCTACTCCTTATGCAGCACAGATGGCAGCAGAGACTGCAACTAAAGCGGCTCTTGTTCACGGATTGAAAAAGGTTGATGTTATGGTAAAAGGACCGGGTTCCGGAAGAGAGGCAGCAATTCGTGCCCTTCAGGCAGCAGGTCTTGAAGTGTTGAGTATTCGTGACGTAACACCAGTTCCACATAATGGTTGTCGTCCACCAAAACGTAGAAGAGTGTAATAGGAGGTACAGTTAGATGGCAGTAGATAGAACCCCAGTTCTTAAGAGATGCAGATCTTTAGGTATGGAGCCAATGTATCTCGGAATTGATAAGAAGTCAAATAGACAGCTAGTTAGATCTAGCAGAAAGATGAGTGAGTATGGTTTACAGCTTCGTGAAAAGCAGAAAGCCAAATTCATCTATGGTGTATTGGAGAAGCCTTTCCGTAATCTTTATGCTAAGGCTGAGAGAATGAAGGGCTTAACTGGTCCAAACTTAATGATTTTGTTAGAGTTAAGACTTGACAATGTTGTATTCCGTTTGGGTTTGGCTAGAACACGTAAGGAAGCAAGACAGATTGTTGACCACAAGCACGTATTGGTAAACGGCAAGTGTATTAACATTCCATCATATAGAGTAAAAGCAGGAGACAAGATTGAGATTCGTGAGAAGAGCAAGTCTTCCCAGAGATATAAGGACATTTTAGAAGCTACAAGTGGCAGATTAGTTCCTGCCTGGCTAGAGGCAGATCAGGAGAATCTTTGTGGTACTGTGATTGAGACTCCTTTGAGAGAGCAGATTGATGTTCCTGTTAACGAGACACTTATTGTCGAGTTATACTCTAAATAATAGAACTGCAATTAAGCTTTCCAAATTGTCTTATCAGACAATTTGGAAAGCTGCATATATTTTGTAACTGCAGTGCGAAAAGGTAAATACCTAGAAGGAGGTTCCTGACGTGTTTGAATTCGAAAAACCAAGAATCGAAATTGCAGAGATTTCAGAAGACAACAGATACGGTAAGTTTATAGTAGAACCTTTAGAGAGAGGTTACGGCACAACACTTGGTAATTCTTTGAGAAGAATTATGTTATCTTCATTACCAGGTTCTGCTGTAAGTCAAGTTAAAATCAAAGGCGTTTTACATGAGTTTAGTTCTATTCCTGGTGTTAAGGAAGATGTGACTGAGATTATCATGAACATCAAGGAATTGGCAATTAAAAATAATAGCAGTTCTAACGAACCCAAGCAGGCATATATTGAATATGTTGGTGAGGGAGTTGTTACTGCAGGTGATATTCATGTAGACAGTGATATTGAGATTTTGAATCCTGATCTTGTGATCGCTACTTTGAGTGGTTCAGAGGCTAGATTTGATATGGAACTTACAATAACCAAAGGTAGAGGCTATGTAGGCTCTGATAAGAATAAGAAAGAAGATGCTTCGATTGATGTAATTGCAGTAGATTCTATATATACTCCAGTTGAAAGAGTGAACCTGACAGTAGAGAATACCCGTGTAGGTCAGATTACAGATTATGATAAGCTAACTTTGGATGTTTATACAAATGGTACATTAGCTCCGGATGAGGCAGTAAGTCTGGCAGCGAAAGTATTAAGTGAGCATTTAAATCTTTTCATTGACTTATCTGAGAATGCAAAATCCGCAGAGGTCATGATTGAAAAGGAAGATAATGAGAAAGAGAAAGTATTGGAGATGAACATTGATGAATTAGAGTTGTCAGTGCGTTCATTTAACTGTTTAAAGAGAGCAGGTATCAATACTGTTGAAGAATTAACAAGTAAGACTCCTGAGGATATGATGAAAGTTCGTAATCTTGGACGTAAATCATTAGAGGAAGTACTTAATAAGTTAAAAGAGTTGAATTTATCTCTAAATACAGGAGATGACTAAAGCATATAACAATCACTTAAGCTGAATAATAGTAAGCAAAGTGAATACCCACGTATCATGAGGACACACTATGTCCACGAAGTGGTCAAGTGTATTTTCACACTAAATTTGCAGCATAGCTGCTTATTAAGTGTTCAATATAAGGAGGGATATACATCATGGCAATGTATAGAAAGCTTGGAAAGAAACAGGCAGCAAGAAAAGCGTTACTTCGTAATCAAGTTACACAGTTATTATATAATGGTAAGATTAAGACAACTGAAGCAAGAGCGAAAGAAGTTCGTAAGATTGCTGAGAAATTAATTACAATGGCAGTAAAGGAAAGAGATAACTATGATGAGGTTACTGTTACTGCAAAGGTTGCAAAGAAGGACAAAGACGGTAAGAGAATTAAAGAGGTTGTAGACGGTAAGAAAGTTACTGTTTATGATGAGGTGGAAAAGACAGTTAAGAAGGATCAGCCATCTAAGCTGCATGCAAGAAGACAGATGCTTAAGGTTCTTTATCCTGTTGTTGAGGTTCCTGCTGAGGCAGCTGGTAAGAAGAGAGGAACAAAGAAGATTGATTTAACTGAAAAGTTATTTGACGAGTATGGACCAAAGTATGCAGGACGTAATGGTGGTTATACAAGAATTATTAAAATTGGACCACGTAAAGGTGATGCAGCAATGGAAGTTATTATTGAATTAGTGTAATTTGATCTGATGACATATTTTTATGTTGTATGAAGAGGAAACCGGGGATTGCCGAAAGCAATTTCCGGTTAATTTATTATATATAAGATTTTCTAAAGTTTTCAAGATAAACAAGGGGAATGGAAAAGTGTTTTCATTTCTTTTAAATTATGCTATACTCCAAGGTAAAACACAGGTGTTTTATAGGGAAAGAAAGTATATGGTATGAAATTTACAAACAATGCATTAGGTGCAGATGATTTTCAGACATTAATTGAGGAACATATTCTATAAGGTGCCAATAAGCAAAAAGCAGAATTAAGCGAATAAAATAACTAAAGTAAGGCTAACGCAATCAAAAAAGAATGCATATAAAAGACTGATTGAGAAAAGCGAGAAAAAAGTAAATTTTATTGCAGGATAACATATATGAAGTTAATTGATATAAAAAATCTTACATTTGAATATTTCAGGCGGGATGACGAGGGAAATGTGGAAGAAATGATAGAGGCGCTTAAAAATGTATCCCTGGATATAAAACAGGGAGAGTTTGTTGCCATATTAGGTCAAAATGGTTCGGGAAAGTCTACTCTTGCCAGACACATTAATGCATTGCTGCTTCCGAGCGAGGGAGAAGTCATTGTAGACGGTATGGATACTGTAGATGAAGAAATGCTCTTTCGTATCCGCCGGACTGCCGGTATGGTCTTTCAAAACCCAGACAATCAGATTATAGGGAATTTGGTAGAGGAGGATATAGCATTTGGCCCGGAAAATCTTGGAGTTCCAACAGGGGATATATGGAACAGGGTTGACAAGGCATTAGAGTTAACAGGAATGGAAATGTACTGTAAAAAATCCCCTAATCAGTTGTCCGGAGGGCAAAAGCAAAAGATTGCGATTGCCGGAGTACTTGCCATGGAACCCAAATGTATTATATTCGACGAGGCAACAGCAATGCTGGATCCTGGTAGCAGAATAAAGATGATTAATGTGGCAAAACGTCTCAACCAGAAGAACGGAATTACAATTATACTGATTACGCATTATATGGATGAGGTGTTGTCGGCAGACAAGGTATTTGTAATGAAAGAGGGACGCATAGAGATTCAGGGAAAACCTATGGAGATTTTTGCAGAGAGAGAACTTCTTGAGAGCTGCGGACTTACATTACCGCCGATTTATACATATCTGCAGTTTTTAGAGGGGCAGGATATTATTACAAATAAGGAAAAAATGAGAATCCATACGGTGGAACAATTAGTAAAGCTGCTACAGGATAAGTATGGAAGGAAAACAGAGAAGGTAAAGACATTTACACAGCAAAAAGCACAAACAGAATGGGAACAGATAGGGGAAGAATATTCGCAGAAGCCGGCATTTAGCCGGGAGGGTTTGATACTTGACAATGTTACCTATACTTATAATAAAGGTTTTGTGAACGAAACAACAGCCTTGAGAAATGTGAATTTATTTATTGGGAAGGGCGAGTTTATTGCCATAATAGGTCGTACAGGTTCGGGAAAATCCACTTTAATGCAGCATTTAAATGGATTATACTTTCCAACAGAAGGAACGGTATATTATGACGGACAGGATATTGCAGACAAAGATTATCCGATTAAGCTGTTGAGGCAAAAGGTTGGGCTTGTGTTTCAATATCCGGAATATCAATTGTTTGCGGAAACCGTGGAAAAAGATGTTTGTTTTGGTCCTGAAAACATGGATATTCCAAGGGTAGAGGCACAAAAGCGGGCTTATGAAGCAATTGCGGCCGTAGGATTGCCGGATACAATATATGATACTTCTCCATTACAGCTTTCAGGAGGACAAAAGAGGCGTGTGGCTATTGCCGGGGTTTTAGCCATGCGGCCAGAGTTTTTGGTGCTGGATGAGCCCACAGCAGGTCTGGATCCTTATTCAGCGCAGGCATTGCTTCAAATTCTGAAGAAATTGCAGAATGAAAAAGGCATTACAATTGTCATTGTTTCGCATTCTATGGAGGAAACAGCAGAATACGCAGACAGGATTGTTGTTATGGATGAGGGACAGGTTTATATGGATGATTTACCTTATAAGGTTTTTTCGCAGGAGGCAGAATTACAACAAATTGGACTTGATGTACCGGTGGGCATTAAAATAATGAAGGGGCTAAGAAATGTCAAAGCAAATATGGATATGACAGCCTGTAAAAAGGATGCCATATGTGGAGAATTGTTAAAGCTTAAGGAATGACAATATGATAAGAGATATTACAATAGGACAATATTATAATGTGGATTCGGTGATTCATCGCATGGATCCCAGAGTAAAGATTACATTTACACTGGTTTATGTTATTACCCTTTTTTTGGCAAGAAATCCTATTTTATATTTGGCTGCCTTTTTGATGCTGGATATATATATATGGGTTTCCAAAGTTTCTATAAAATTTATATTGAAGGGGCTGAAGACAGTATGGATGATTATTCTATTTACTGTGCTGATGCATTTGTTTACTGCCAATGGGGTTGAGATGTTATTTGAATGGAGATTTATTCATATTACAAGAAATGGATTGTCGTCTGCGTTATATATGGGATTAAGACTGGTATTTATGATTATTTGCTCCGGTATGATGACATATACTACTACACCCAATGCATTGACAGACGGCTTGGAGAAAATGCTTGGCTGGATGAAATGGTTAAAGGTTCCGGTGCACGAGTTTGCCATGATCATGTCCATAGCCCTTAGGTTTGTTCCGATTTTGATAGAGGAGCTTGATAAGATTATGAAAGCACAGACGGCAAGGGGGATTGATTTCAACGAGGGAAATCTGTTTGTAAGACTTAAGAAAATGATGCCGATTATGATACCATTATTTGTGTCTGCTGTCCGCAGAAGCAATGAGCTTGCACTTGCCATGGAAGCAAGATGTTATCATGGGGGAGAGGGAAGAACGAAAATGAAACCGCTTCAGTACAAGAGGGAAGATGTGACTGCATATATTTTTGTAGTGTTTTATCTGGTGGGAATGATAGTGTTGGCTGTAAAATTTTAGAGTCTGCGGGTATTAACCATGAGTTGCTGTTTTTGTAAAAAGGTAATTATATAACTTCAATAGTCAGAGTCGTAAGGTGAAGGCTGAAATTGATGGAAGTTGAGTATCTATGAGTGGTTTGCAAATATGAAGTATGCAAAATGGATATAATTTATGAACGGAAATGGAGGCATATGTATGGGTAATAAGGAAGGATTAACAGAAAATGAACACGTAAGTACAAGACATATACCGGATTCCATGAAGAAAAAACAGGCAATGGCATACAACCAAAATTATATGGCACAGGAGCGGACAGAGCTTTCCAAGATACGCACGGAACTGGCTTTTCACAATTCCCGCCTTGCAAATGAGCAGACCCATCTGGCATATATGCGTACAATTGTAAGCCTGATTGGAAGCGGTGCAACCGTCTATAAGGCTTTGCCAATGCTGGGTCTCTCTAAGGTATTTTGTACTGTCCTCACTCTTTTTTTACTGGGTTTTGCAGTGTATTTTATATATAAAGATATGACAACTTATCCAAAAATGAAGCGTTTTTTGGATGAAATGCAAAAAACGGCTATAGATTTGGAGGAGAAAGCAGAGAGCCAGGTATATGAGATTGATGACAGATAAATGCAGATTGTGTGGAATTTTATTTTTTTATATATTTTTAGCAACACTTTTACCTTTTTTTTACACTAATTATTTAGACAATTGTTACAAAATATATAATGTGGAGGAAGTACGATATGAGAAAAGAAAAAAAGGGAACGAAGAAAATTCTGTTTGCGGGAGTGGCTGCTATGCTTATGACCGGCATAATTACAGGATGCGGGAGCAGCAGTAAGGTTAATGAAACAACGTCAAATGAAACCTTCTATAAGGATACGGTGACAGATGCATATGATATGTATGAGGAAACATATAACTATGGTTTATCAAATGAGTCAGCCGCAAAGGTTGTAGATGACTCTGATTATGAGTACGCTGACGAAGAATCGGTACAGGAAACAGGTGAGGCAAAGGGAAGCTCACCGTCAAAAACAACACAGGTTATTAATGTAAATGATAATAAAAAGATTATTAAAACGTATGATTACCGTTATGAAACAGAGGAGTTTGACAAATCTTTAGAGAACTTAAAGGAATTGATAGAAAAGTATGGGGGATATGTTGCCTCATCAGATTTGTCAGGGACTACAAGACGCTGTCTGTATCTGACGGCAAAGATTCCCGCAGATGCAAGTGATAATTTTGTCAAAAATACCGGAAGCCTTGGAACCCTGACAAGCCAGTCAGAAAATGCAGAGGATGTAACCTTGGAATATACGGACACGGAAAGCAGGATTTCATCTTTAAAGACTGAGCAGCAAAGATTAAATGAACTTTTAAAGGATGCGGACAGCTTAGAGACAGTCATTGCATTGGAAGACCGTTTGACAGAGGTAAGGTATGAACTGGAAAGCTATCAGTCCCGTAAAAATCAGCTTGACAGCTTGATTACATATAGTACGGTTAACATAGAATTAAAGGAAGTAAATTACACAGTGGAAGTAGACGACAGTACTTTTGTTTCTAGAATTGTTACTGGATTAAAGGCAAGCTTACGTGATGTTAAAATCAGTGTGACGGATTTTGCAGTATGGTTTATCGTTAATATTCCGTATTTCCTTATTTGGATTGTTGTTATATTTGTGAT
>JAIDHZ010000074.1 GCA_029052995.1 Lachnospiraceae bacterium
GCGTACTGGATATATCGTCACTCTGCAAGGCGGAAGATGGAGGCGTAGCGGTGGCTACGTCGACTGATGACAACGCAAGATGGCGATACAGACAGTGCGATTTGACTAATTATGAATGAGACACTACACTAGGTGTATTTGATTGAAAAAATTACAATATTCTCCCGATGCCCTTGAAAAACTGCACGAGCTAAAGCAGGATATTACCATTAGGTATGGTGAAGAAAAGGCAAAATCTGTAATCTAGGAAATGACAAAGGCATTTCGGGATTTACAAAAGTTTGAAAGCAAGGGACCGTCTGTAGAAAATATTATAGGAATACCTTGTGATTACAGAATGTTGTATGTACAACATAACTATGCGTTTTATCGGATTGAGGGTGATGTAGTACGGATAACAGACATCTTTAATGAAAGGGAAGACTTTATGTGGAAGTTGTTTGGTATTCAAACTATCACACAGGAATCTGAAGATTATTGGGGTGAATAATGTATTTGCCATAGAATAATAGAGAAAAAGTGGCTGATATAGAAGATAAAACGATTAAAATCCAGCAAAAACCGGTGGAAAACAAAAGCTCAGACACGAGTTCGAGTAGATAATTTGGTGCGTCTGAAGTTCACAAATCCAGTAAAATCAACGGTTTGCGGACTTTTGGATTTCAAAGTGGTAATGTTTTGGTAATAATTTATAGAAGCAATTCCAGAATCAATATTCTAAATGACGTGATAGGCGAATAAAATGGATGGTATGTGACTAAGGATTACCAGTGAATAAAAAGTGGTAAAGTTGAATCAAAATAATAATTGGAGTATTCAGAGCGATTTGGATACTCCTTTTTTTCATGCTCATTTTTAGATTGGAGGCAGAGAAGATGGAATATGGACAAGGAGGATGGAATTATGCTGTGTAAGAATATTTTTGTAAGGAAACGAAGGGTTATGAAGGGATTTGCCGCAGGAATGATGGCGGTGGTAATGGCGGCTTCTTCTATATGTATGCCGGGGAATATACATACGGTATATGCAGAGGAAACAGGCGGGGCAGAGAAAAAAATGTCCGCAGAAGTGGAGGAAAACGCATCCGAATGAGCAGAGATAAGGAGCATCAACCTTAACAATGATGGGAAAATTGTGGGAATCAGCAACTTAACGCCTGCCAAAGTGCAGGATGTAAAATGCTCAAATGGGAACAGAAGCTATATCAAGTTTGGTTATTTTAATTCAAGTGAAGTAAGTTAAATTGTATTTCTCAGTTTGAAAAGATCGATGATGTGCGCACATGGGTTCCGCAGCTTTCGCAGGAAAATATGGATGGAAACAGACCGATTATTGATGTTCTAAACAGGTATGCGGCTGAAAAAGATGCTACAGATGCACAAATAGCACTTGCATGGATGATGCACAAATATCCTAATGTAGTACCCATTCCCGGCTCTAAAAATCAAGGCAGAATTATGGAAAACCTGAAAGCTTCAGAAGTTAAACTTAGCGATGCTGAATTTAAGGCATTGGAATCCGCACTTGATTCCTGTAAGGTATATGGACACAGGGGACATATCGAAGTATAGGGGATAGTTCATAAAAACAACTAAAAAATGTATATGCAGATTCAGGCGTTGAATCAGGATAAAAACATGATTGAGAGAGTAATGCTCAAAAGGCAATAATGTAATATCACTTTGTCTTTTGAGCATTCTTTTGTTATAATTAGGTTCAACAATAACAAGGAGGGCATTACATTACCTATGGAAATTCGTGTTCTTCGCTATTTTCTTACAGTGGTAAGGGAAGAAAGTATTACTAAAGTTGCTGATGCACTTCATATCACGCAGCCCACACTCAGCCGTCAGTTATCCCAAATGGAAGATGATATTGGTGTTAAATTATTTCACAGAGGTACGAGAAAAATCACTCTGACCAATGAGGGAATGCTGCTCCGAAGGAGAGCGGAGGAAATATTACAGCTTGTGGATAATACAGAGAGGGAGCTGGTGGAGCAGGAAGAACAGATTGAAGGGAAAATTACGATAGGCTGCGGGAAACTTGCTTCTGTTCAGATTCTGTCAGAACTGATTAAGGATTTCAATAAAAAACATCCCGGTGTCAGCTATGATATTTTTACGGCAACGGCAGATTTGGTGAAGGAGCAGATGGATAAGGGACTGATTGATATTGAGAAATATGAATTTATCCGTCTGGGTAAGAAGGAAACGTGGGTTGTGTTAATGAGGCTAGATCATGAACTTGCAAAAAAAGAAGCTGTTAGTGCGAAAGATTTATCGGAACTGCCCATGATTCTGCCGCACCGTTTGAATGTGCAGGGCGAGCTTGCCAGTTGGTTTGGTGATTACTTTGAAAGTCTTAATGTACTTTTTACCAGTAATCTGAGCACAAATGGAGCGGTAATGGTAAGGAATGGACTGGGGTATTCGGTAGTAATTGAAGGTTCTGTCCCTTTCTGGGATCAGTCAAAGATAGCATACCGTCCGTTATCGCCGGAGTTGACAGCAACCTGTGTGCTGGCATGGAAACGTCAGCAGCCATTTAGTCTGGCAGCAACAAAATTTATTGAACATGCAAAATGCTTTTTGGGCATGAGTAAGGCATAAAAACTAAGTATTTGCTATAAACCAAATAGGGAAATATAATGTAAGTGTACAAGGTGATGAGACTTGCCTGGTGAAAAGAATCATCAGGGAATCTGGAGTTCTTTTCATGTACACTTATTTTTTTCTTTCTCCTTATGGTATATATTCCTCATAAGACAACATCAGGTGTAGAGCAAACCTTTACACTGTAAAGGTTACTGTGCTTGGTAATTGTCAGCGGAAGAAAAGATATTTGGGAATTAAACAAAATGTAATAGCAAGTACCGGACAGAGTAATCTCAGTTCGGAGTCATCAAAAGAGACCAAAACAAATCAATCAAAGGAAACAAATCAAAGCAATATTTTGATTGCATACTTTTCCCGGTATGGTAATACGGATTATCAGGATGATATTGACGCATCCACCTCAGCAAGTGTGGTACTGGATGGAGATAAGCGTTATGGAACGACAGAATATATTGCAAATCTAATCAGACAGTCTATTGGAGGGGAACTTCACCTGATTGAAACGAAAGATTATTATTCAGAAGATTTTGATGAGGTCAGAGAGAAAAATCATGACGAGATGGAAGAAAACTATTTGCCGCCGTTAAAAGAAAGTGATTTAGACATATCAAAATATGATATGGTATTTATCGGTTATCCGGTATGGGCAACAGATGCTCCACAGGCGGTTCTCTCTTTTTTGGGCGAATATGATTTATCTGGAAAAACAGTAATTCCGTTTTGTACCCATGATGGATATGGGGCAGGCAACAGTTATGAGACAGTGGAAAAAGCAAGCCATGCCGGAAAATGTTTAGATGGTCTTGCGGTGGAGGCAGAGGATGTGCCGTATGCACAGGATACGGTTGCAAACTGGCTGGATTCCATAGGGATGGCATGGCAGAATGATTCGGCCGGTCAGGTAGAGACAGCGATAAAAATCAGCATTGGCGACAAGGTATTAGATGGTGTGATATATGATACGGCTCTTGCACAGGAAATAAAGTCAAAATTTCCATTGACAGTTTCCATGTCAGGATATGGTGGCAGGGAGTATTATGGTGGAATTGAATTTACACCGAAGAAGGTGAGCGGTGGACAGGTTATTTTTGAAAATGGTGACATTACTTACTGTGAAACCAACAATTCCATGGCAATTTTCTATGCACAGACTGACCATCCGGATTTGACAATGGAAGTCATTCCCATTAGCAAAGTCACATCCGATTTATCTGTGTTTGATACGTTGGATAGTACGGAAGATATTACATTCACATTATCGGAATAGGGAAGGGAAGATAAATGTCTGTTTCAAAGAAATTATTTAGCAGAAAAGAATTATTAAAACTGATATTTCCTCTTATGGGGGAGCTTGCCCTTACCCTGCTGGTGGGCATGATTGATTCCGTCATGGTTTCCAGTGTGGGAGAGGCAGCGGTTTCGGGCGTATCTCTGATTGATACGGTATTTCAGCTCCTGATATATATTTTTGCGGCTTTTGGAACCGGAGGGGCAGTAGTGACCGGACAGTATCTTGGTGCAGGAAAGAAAGAGGAGGCAAGGGCTACATCAGGGCAACTTGTGTGGTTTTCTGGTCTGGTATCCATAGTAATTATGGGATTTATCTATCTCATACGAAAGTTTCTCCTCACCGTCGTATTTGGAGCAATAACACTAGAAGTATATAGATGTGCCAATAGTTATTTACTGGTGGTGGCTTTGTCAATACCGGCACTATCTGTTTATGAATCTGGGGCAGCCATTTTCCGCACGATGGGAAATTCCAAAATTACGATGTATCTTTCGGCAATGATGAATCTGATCAATATCTGTGGCAATGCAGTTTTTATTTATCTTCTGAAGTTTGGAACAGCAGGGGCGGCCGCCGCTACTGTGATTTCAAGGTATGCGGCAGCGGTTGTAATCATTTGTCTTTTGCTGCAGAAAAAGAGGGTGTTGTATTTAGAAAAGACATTGCATTATAAGCCAAATAGGATGCAGATAAAAAAGATTTTGTCAATCGGAGTGCCGAATGGCATAGAGAACGGATTGTTTCAGGCTGGAAAAATTATTCTGGCGAGTCTCATTGCCGGCTTTGGCACCTCTGCGATTACGGCCAATGCAATCTGCCAGACGGTAGCCAGCATTCAGGTAATACCCGGTTCTGCCATGCAGCTTGCCGCAACCACAGTGATTGCAAGATGTATCGGGGCGAAGGAGGAAAAACAGGCACAGTATTATAACCGGGTGCTGCTGATTCTGTCATATATAGCATTGTTTGTATTTTGCGGAGTGATGTGGCTTGTCCTTCCTGTTATACTGAAATGGTATCATTTATTGCAAGCTACGGCAGAGCTTACAACACAGATGGTATTTGTACACACTGCAGGGGCGGTGTTAATCTGGACGCTGACTTTTGTACTTCCGGCATCCATGCGGGCAGCAGGCGACGTGAGGTTTGCCATGATAATATCTGTAGTTTCAATGTGGATATTCCGCATTGGGGCGGCATATCTGTTTGCAGGGACTTTTGGAATCGGAGCACTTGGCGTATGGCTTGCCATGGTATGTGACTGGCTGTTTCGCGCGGTGGTTTTCAGCATCCGGTGGCTAAGTGGTAAATGGAAAGCGTATCGGGTGGTTTAATATAAAAAAAGGCAAAATATATTGCAGAAAGGTGGATTATAATTATGTTAGGAAATTTTAGTTTCAGCAACCCGACAAAACTGTATTTTGGGGAGAATTCGCTACAGTATCTGAATGAGGAACTGCCAAAGTACGGCAAGAATGTACAGCTTATTTATGGTGGCGGCTCGATTAAGAAGAATGGTATTTATGAGCAGGTTGTGGAGATTTTGAAGGCAAATGGAAAAGAGGTTTTTGAGGATGGCGGTGTTATGCCAAATCCAACAGTGGAAAAGCTGTACGAAGGCATTAGGATTGCAAGAGAGAATCAGGTGGATTTATTACTGGCAGTTGGCGGAGGCTCGGTCTGTGATTATGCAAAAGCAGTATCCGTATCGGTTCATTGTGATGAAGATCCGTGGGAAAAATATTATCTGAAATTTGAAGAACCGAATTGTGAGATTGTTCCGGTAGGC
>JAIDHZ010000075.1 GCA_029052995.1 Lachnospiraceae bacterium
ACTTTTAGCATAAACATTGTCTTGATGAGCTTCTTGCTGCTTTGTGTTCCTCTTTATTCATATTAGGATTGTTCACCGTACCTAAAAACATAATAAGCAAAGATGAAAGAAGAGTTAAGCTTAACAAAATCCAATTATGGTTTATTAGTATTTTACACCCAATGCAAACCGCTCCAAATAAAATTAAAGAGCCTATGTAGCAACATATAAATGTTCGAAAATGAAAACCCCCAGTTCGATGCCTTAACAAAAAAAGTAAAAACAAAAACATATCGTTGGAAGTAGTTTGCCAATAAAAAAACCTATCAGCAATATACTCCCAATTGTCAAACTTGATTCAATAAGGCATAGCAAAGAATATACATAACTTTCTTTTTCATTTTCTGAGATAAGGTTATTTACAATAAATGCATTTACTAGTTTAAGAATTAACCCTTCAATCATTTTGTATTGCACCTCCTGCCTAAAAGTATATTACGTTATACATTTTTTTCAATGGGGTTGACAGAATTTGCAGTTTTTTAGCAGATTTTGAATATAAAAATGAAATATAGATATTATTATACTAGGCTTTGCGGTATACATATAGAGATATAGAACTCTGTATCTGTTGTTCTAATTACATAATCTCCGTCATTATCTTTAACAACCTTAATTACATTTTTTAAGCCATAACCATGACTTTCAGTATCTATCTCTTTTGATGTCTCTAATTGATCGCCCATTTTTATAAGTTTTCCATTATAAGAATTTTTTATAGACAAAATAAGATTGTGGCTTTCTAGTATTAATTTAATCTTTATATATTTTTGATCTTCTATTTTTTCACAAGCCTCTATTGCATTATTTAAGAGATTAGATAACAATAATGCAATGTCCTTATTTTCATATTCATTTTACTCATATCATTTATCTTACACAGAAAAAGGATTCCTTTGCTGGTGGATTCATAATACTTTTGGTTAATAACTGTGTTAATAATATGATGATGAGTTTCTATACAATCCATATCGTGTTTTATTTCTCCATTTATTTCAGCTAAATATTTTTTTAATTCATTAATCAATCCTTTTTGGCATAACTCTTGAATTAAATTGATTTGATTTTGATATTCATGAGAAAGCTTTCGTTGCTTATCAATATTTTGGGACAATGTTTCGTATAATTTCAATTGCTTTTTTGTTTCTAGTTCAAACATCCGTTTTTCTCGTATTTTTTTCTCCTTAAAAACAATATCATTAAGTAAATAAAAAACTACTATATTCATTCCAACTAACCCCACAGAAATGACTATAAAGAGAGCATTTCCATGTGCTATCATATCTTCTATTCCATTTGAAATCATTGCTGTGATAATACAAATTGTAAACAAGGGAAAAAATAAAAATTTTAGCCAATCTGCATCCTGTAAGACTTCAAACTCCCTCTTACAAAAAATTCTTTTTATAATAATAACAAGCAAAAAAGTATAATTTTATTAAGTAATAAGAACATAATACCCGTCATAGCTAAAGTAAAATCTATTCCTGGGAAAAAAATAGGTTTAATGATTATTGTACCATAATACCTCTTTTCAAACAATAAAAGTATATTTCAATCCATATGTGACGGTTCTTTTGACCTCCAAATCGGAAATTGATTTATAACCAAGGCAATCACAATACCAACCGTGGTATCTATAATCCTTGCCATACCAAAAGCCAATGGATTCCCATCACTTCCATGTGTCACGGTAATGCAAAGGAAAATAACACACGTAAGGAAAGTTCCCTTTTCCTGTTTTATCAGAACAGAAAAATTGATAATGGGAATAAGCAGAACGGATAACAAAATGTGCGCCCACCGACTTTCAGACAGCTAATTTTCATATATGCCTTTCAGGGTATACTGCTGCTCTAAGATATGCCCATCCATCTGATGGTAAAGCTCATTCAACAGAAAGTCCTGTTCCAAATCAAGCATTTTATCCAAAGCATATACATGAAGTTCATACATGTGTGGTTTATCAGGTGGCGTCATCCCGCCATAATAGGAAGAAAACTCTACGGACTGTTCACTGCCCTGTATGCTTGTCCAGCTATTTTGTCCCTGGATAAAATCATCCGCCGTTTGGCTCTCATTCTCTTTGATTTCAAAACGTGTTATGTTTGCCGCCAGCCAGTGTATCCATGCAAATCCCCCTGTCACCGGATAAGCATCCTTGTCCTCTAAGACAATGGCAACCGACACTGTTTCCTGTGGCGCATTTTCCACTGTAAATGACAGGGAATATTCTACACGGAGTGGGTATCCCTCATAAGATTTCTTTTACACAAATCCATAGTCAGTTAATTCTTTTTACGCATCCATGCCACGGATTCCAAATATCATGCATGGGGCATCTCCAGTCATTCATCCAGCTTTGACAGGACATCTCCAATATCCCCATCCACGCAGATTGACTGACTCTTGATTTCCTCCGGACAAACCGCCTCGCCATAATTGATGCAGGCGTATGTGGCCTGTCTGTTTTCTGCTGTCATTTGCCAGAACGGGTATTTGATAATGCCTGGTGTATTATAACCTACCCCAAGCTCTAAAAACAATACTTTCCCACTTTTCCTTGTCCTCAAAAAATTATGATACCTTTCTGCTGCCAGATGCCATCCCGCATCCTCTACAAAAGTATCATCCGCACGCAGATTCATGCTCAACGGTTTCCCACAATGTGGGCATATCGGTAAAAGTGCGGAAGGAATACGCATATCCTTTTGCTGCTCCATCATCTGACGGACAGCCTCCTCATTATCAAAGGTTTCATTACAACATGGCTCACTACACTGAAACAGTCCATAATCCCCCTGGGTATAAAACAGTCTTTTCTTATCAAATCCGGCTTTCTGAAAACAGTGGTCTACATTGGTTGTAATTACAAAATAATCCTTATCTTTTACTATTTCAAAAAGATTCTGATAAACAGGTTTTGGAGCATCCATATAGCGGTTGACGGTAATATTCCGGCTCCAGAATGCCCAATGTTCCTCCAGCGTGCTGTATGGATAGAAACCGCCTGAATACATATCGTGAAAACCATATTTCTCCTCAAAATCTGCAAAATACTGACGGAATCGTTCCCCACTGTAAGTAAATCCTGCAGAGGTAGAAAGTCCCGCACCAGCCCCTATTACAATGGTGTCTGATGTTTCCAGTTTGTCTTTCAGACCTTCAATCTGCTCTGAGTAATTTCCTGTAGATTTGGTAATCGACATCTTTGAAAACATTATAAATCACCTCCATGTCACTATTTCCCTGTTCCCTGTAACGTCTCACTGTCTGCACCGCAATTTCAGCCGCCTTATTATTGGGGAAATGAAACTCCCCTGTTGAAATACAACAGAATGCCAAGCTTTTCACTCCGTTTTTCTCTGCAAGCTCCAGACAGGACTGATAGCAGGAAGCCAAAAGTTCTCTGTCTCTTTGTGTCAGTCCACCAGAAACAATCGGACCAACGGTATGTAGAACATACTTGCAGGGAAGATTATACGCAGATGTAATCTTTGCTTTTCCCGTTTCTTCCTCTTTCCCCTGTTTCCTCATTTGTTCTGCACATTCCAACCTTAACTGTACTCCGGCAAACGTGTGGATACAGTTATCAATACATTTATGGCAGGGAACATAGCAGCCAGTCATTCCGCTGTTTGCAGCATTAACAATTGCATCACAACGCAGAGTAGTAATATCCCCCTGCCATAAATAAATTCCCTCCGATACCGGCTCCAAATCCTTAAAATCCGTAATCCCGTTTTCAGCAATTTCCTCCTGAAGATACTCATCCTGTATAGATAAAAATTCTCCATCAATATCCTTAGGCATACGAATATTAAAGAGGGAACGCAGCAGCCTTTTCTGCTCCTCCTTATCCTCTGGAATACAGATGTCAGCATATTTCTCCTGCTCCGAAAGTAAGCTCTGAATCAAAAAATCACGTCTCTCTTCCTGTGTCATATTATCCTATCCTTTCTACCGCCTTTACCGGGCATACCTCATGACAGTTGCCACAATGAAGGCAATGCTCCTGTTCTATTTTATATGGATTTCCTTTCTCAATACAATGCTGCGGGCAGTTCTTCACACATTTTCCACATCCAACACACGCATCCGTTATCTTATACCCTTTTGATGTAATGTGTCCCTCACCAATGATATAGCTTTCCCGAAAAATGGGATTAACTCCAAGGTGAAAATACTCAATTTCAGCATTGGTAATCTGAAAAACAATTCCGGCTAATTTCCGGGTATCCTCCGGATACACATTGATAAGATACGGCTGCTCATCAAATATAGTATTAATCCATTGCTCCTGTTTCTCTTCATCCACAGGTTCCGCCTTTGCTGAAAGACGTATCATTTCCTTATATTTCGTATAGCCAAGTATCTGTACACGTCCATCTGCCAGCAGTTCCTTACAAAAGTTCTTGCCTCTGGCTGTAAAAAAATACATGGCATCCGGCTCATAGTGTATCGCACTGATATTGCGAATCTGCGGATTTCCATATTCGTCTACCGTGGCAAAAGCCAGTACACCTACATATTGAAGTTTTTGTAAACAAGTTTTTGCATCCATTGTAATTCCTCCCTCCAAATTGTCTATCATGCTATTGCATATTGAAAAAATCAGTTCCATTCCGTCATGTCATTTTTACCACAATTTTACCATTCACTTTTCCACTATCCAGAGCCACACATGCCTCTTTTATATCAGAATAATCATATTCTGCCCCCACACAAGGGCGTAAATTATTTTGACGGATAAAAGAAAAAATGTTGTCCATCGCTTCCTGCGATGGAGAATTACTGTAAAACCCAGTGAGATAAACACCATTTGGTATACATTTTATCGGATCGAATCCATTTAAGGCATAAACGCCGCCAAGAATACCAGTATGGCAGACAATCCCGCCTTTTTTCATACAATGCAGCGTATCATAAAGTGTTTTTGGTCCCACCAGTTCCAATGCCTTTGTCACACCGGATAATCGACCTTGCAACTTCCCCATATCCAATACTGCTTCATCCGCTCCCTTTAACAAAGGCAGCTTGCTTTCTTTATGGGTAGTGGCAATGACCTTACTTCCTACTGCCTTTGCCACCTGCATTGCCGCATAACCCAATGCACAGGTAGCTCCACGAATTAACAGAACATCATTCTTTGTTAAATGCAGACATTCAAACAGAGAACCCCATGCAGTAAAATATGTTTCCGGAACCGCTGCCATCTCTTTCCATGAAAGTCTGGTATCTACCCTAAAAATATGATGTGCCGGAAGCAGGGCATATTCTGCATAACTGCCATTAAACTCACGCCCCATGCCGCCCATCAATACCACCACTTTCTGCCCCTTTTCAAAATGACTGTCAGAAGGATTAAAAATTTCTCCCACACATTCAATGCCGGGGATAATGGGTTTTTGAATATACTCATTTTCTATCTCATTCAGACGTAAAATCCGTTCGGAATGGTTCATTCCAAATGCCTTTACCTTAACAAGAACCCATCCCGGTTTTACTTTTGGAATATCGACTTCTGATAACATAACCTGTTCGGCTGGTGTAACTCCATTAAGAACAACCGCTTTCATAGTCCTCGACCTCCTTCCAGCACTGTGGGTCGGCATCATAAAAATCTCCGCTTGCACCACTTGCCACAGCAGGACATCCCCTGCACCATGCTTTCAGCTCACACTTGGAGCATTTCTTGAATTTATCATAATCACGGTATTTCTCCATCTCACAAACCCACACATCTGCCAACCGATCTTCAAACACATTTGCCACTCTGCTATTCTGAACACGCCTACAGGCATATACATCTCCCGTTGGCAGAATTGTCATATGGCAGTTTCCACAGTTGCAGCCCCCATAGATTATGCCTTCCTCTGCATCTTCTGGTATCGTAAACTCCCCTGTCTCGTACTCATACAGAGTCCATAAAGTGTCT
>JAIDHZ010000076.1 GCA_029052995.1 Lachnospiraceae bacterium
AGATGTGTCTCAGAGACAGGATTTAGAAAGTTTTGTTGAAAAAGGATTGGAGGATATCGATAATCCGGACTTATCAATTGGCTCTTACGCAGAAGTAAATCATAATAAGTTCAATTTACTATATGTTTCTGTAGGATTGATTCTTGGAATACTGGCTTTTTGGCTTTTGGTTTTGACAACAAAGATTAATTCGGCCAACAAAGAGAGCAGACAGCAGCAAATTTCTTATAGTGAAGAGATATCTAAGAAAAACGTGGCAATTTCAGATTTGGAAAATCAAATTTCAGATCTGCAAAAACAATTAGAGAAAAAGGATAAGGAAAAAGAAAAGCAAAAGGAAGAAGAAAAGGATTCGAAGGAAGCCTTTGATATTATAAAAAATAATATTCCATCTACTGCATATACAACATTATGTAATGAATCGGCAACTGCAATTAATGAAGAACATTATGAAAAGGCAATTGATATGTGTAATGTAGCTCTTCAATTAAAGGAAGGTGATGATGCTTATTACTATTTAGGTATGGCATATCTTGGCAATCAGGATGAGGAAAAGGCCAAAGCCGCATTTAGAAACATAAAGGAGAATTATCCTGACAGCAGTCATTTGGAAGAAATATCAGAGTATTTGACAGAATGATTTATATCATAACAGTGTGTAGAATTACAATCCATAATTTATTATGGTCGATTGTATTTTTATAATATATTTAACTACAGATAAAATTACTAAAGAAGGAACGGCAATAATAATACTGTTTCTTCTTTTTTGTGCAAAAAAATAAAAATATTTAAAGAAGGGATTTTTTATGGAACAATTATTTGATGTGAAAGGTGAAACGCTGATTGTCTATCTTCCGGAGGAATTGGATCACCACTATGCCGGACAGATAAGGAAGGAAACTGATAATTATTTTACGGGTAAAAGGATAAGAGATGTCGTATTTGACTATGAAAATACATTTTTTATGGATAGCTCCGGAATCGGTCTTGTAATGGGAAGATATCGGGAAGTTAGATATCTAAAGGGAGATGTCTATATTGTGGGAGTTAATCAAAAAATATCCCGTATTCTGGAGATATCCGGATTATATAGAATTGCAAAAAGAAGAAAGAATATTGCAGAGGCTTTGGAAGATATAAGAGAAAAGTATTAAATTAGATTAACCGTGGTTAAAATATGAATTGATAAAGGGGAATGGATATGGAACATTTAAATAATCAGATGATGGTGGAATTTGACAGCATTTCAAAAAATGAAAGCTTTGCCAGAGTGGTAGTGTCTGCATTTGTATCAAGATTAAATCCGACGTTAGAGGAAATAGCTGATATCAAAACAGCAGTTTCAGAGGCAGTAACAAATTCTATTATACACGGATACGAAAATGGAGATGGGAGGATACGAATTGAGACGCATATTGTGGAAGATACGGTTACAGTAATTGTTACGGATTTTGGAGTGGGGATATCGGATATTGAAAAGGCTATGGAACCAATGTACACTTCTAAACCGGAATTGGAACGTTCAGGAATGGGTTTTGCTTTTATGGAAGCATTTATGGATGAATTATTTGTAGAGTCAGAAGTGGGAAAGGGAACCACGATAACAATGCGAAAAGTAATTCGTATAGATTCTGTTTCTCAAAAGGAAGAAAATAGTATATATAAATAGCAGGAGGCGTCATGGACAAGACTTTGGCATTATTAAAGCTTGCAAAAGAAGGAAACCAGGACGCAAAAAATCAGCTTGTTACAGAGAATCTTGGATTAGTATGGTCTGTAGCAAGAAGATTTATGGGAAGAGGACATGAATTAGAAGATTTATACCAGATTGGATGCATAGGGTTAATGAAGTGCATTGATAAATTTGATTTATCTTATGATGTAAAATTTTCAACCTATGCAGTACCTATGATTAGTGGTGAGATTAAACGTTTCTTAAGAGATGATGGGATGATAAAAGTAAGTCGGTCATTAAAGGAAACAGCATACAAGGTGAAAAAGGCTAGGGAAGAAATAATTAACCAGACAGGTGTGGAACCGCAGCTGGAAGAAATATCTCAGCGGTTAGATATAGATGTAGAGGAAATAGTTGCCTCACTTGAAGCAAATGTGGAAATTGAATCTATTCACAAAACAATCTATCAGAATGATGGGAATGCAATTTATCTGTTAGATAAGATATCTTCATTAGAGGATGAAAATGAAAAATTGTTAAACCAGATGTTGATAGAGGAGCTGATGAAAAAGCTTGATGAAACAGAATGTCTGATTATAAAGCTTCGGTATTTTGAAAGTAAAACACAGACAGAAATTGCTTCGGAAATTGGCATTTCTCAGGTACAGGTTAGCAGGATGGAGAAAAAGATTTTGCAAAAAATGCGTAAGGATATGTTATCGGGTGGTGTTTACCACCACCCAAATAAGCCACCGAAATAATATATTACACCAACAATCCAACTGGTAAATATACCATATAGAATAACCGGGCCGGCAATAGTGAATATCTTTACACCGATACCAAATACCTGTCCTTCCTTTTGGTATTCAATTGCCGGAGCGGCAACAGAATTTGCAAAACCGGTTATGGGAACCAGTGCACCGGCACCGCCAAGTCTGGCAATATGTCCATATAGATTAAAACCTGTCAAAACGACACTTAATAAAATGAGAATCATTGATTCATAGCTCGCAGCATCCGTTTCTGACATACCCATCGTTTTCTTAAAAAACATAAATATAAATTCTCCGATTAAACAGATCAGTCCGCCAATCCAGAATGCATTAAAACAATTTTTCCATAAACTATAGGTAGGAGTAATCTGTTCTACATATTCATTATAATCCTCATTGCTGATTTTCTGCTCCATTTGATACCTCCAAAACATATAATTTTATATTGTGTTTCAATTTAATAATAGTATGTCTTATGAAAAATTCTTTATTCCTAAAAATAATCACATTTACTACTTTATTACTTGTCTAAGAAAAGCATATGAACAATAGTGAAAATACCCTTTCCTATTGCGAAAAAGTAGATTGTATAACTGATTCTCTTTTTTATATGTGTTTTTCTTGCATATATCGGAAGAATATTCAATATCTCAGACAAACCTCCGATTAGAAATCCGATATAGATGCCGCCGAATAGTCCGAACAGGATTAAAAAAATAATGCCAAATTCTTTTGGCAGTAACTGTGTTTGCAAAATACCGGCAGAAGAATAAGAGATGCAGAAATAAAGCAGGGTAAAGCACAATATACCAAGCATTAAAATGTTTTCGTAAAGGATACATTCTTTTGCAGTTTTGGTCTTTGCAGCAATTTTAGGAAATATGCCAAGCATTGAAATAAATGCTACATATGCGGCTGCTGTAACAAATCCGGCAGAGAAACCGAAACATAATAAAAGTATAAAATGAACCGGTGGCATGGTAAACACTCCTTATTAAAAAATTGTTGTAGTTTTTTATGACTGATTTATATCAATGCTTTCGCCGCGTCGACTCACATCTTTGATTATGGTTGTTCCGATATCTTTTTCATAAAGACGCATCTGAATTTCAAGGGGAGTGGGGTCGGCAGACAGCTTTTTGCTGCCGAGATGATTAAAAAATAAAATCATACCTGCAGTAAGCCCGATGGAATATGTCACAATCAAATAAATTATACCTGATTTTGCATTTCCGGTAATCATCAGGGAAAGATTTGAAAAAAGTTCTTTTGCGCCTATATCGGTGTTGTAGGACATAATGGCATAACCTCCACCGAAAAATGCAACCAGACAAATGAGAATTGTAAAAATCCATTCCTTTAATTTTTCCTTTTTTGGGGCAGGCGCATATTCCAATATAAAATCCCCTTCTCCCAGATTTATGATGGATGTGCCTGGGAAATTCTTTGTAATAAGTTCAATGATTTTTAATATTGATACAATTATTTGATTATTTTGCCTTGATTTAAAAGTGTAAAATGGCAGATTGAGAATATCCTGTTTTAAAGCATCATCACTGGTATATACGGTTAAAAAATCTTTTAGGTAAACATCGTTTTTTGTAAGCTCAATACATTGTGGTGTTTTGATATAGACTAATGCATTCATTTATTTGCTCCTTTTTGAAACAACGATTATTTCGGACAGGAATGCCAAAGGCATTATTGAATATTGTGTACAATGAAAAAAGAATTATGTATGTAAAATTTTAAAAGTTCATAAAATATGCTTTACGGATTTGTTTTTTTGTTGTTAAATAGAGTAGAACTATTAATAAGGAGGAAAGGCATTTGGGAAATGCCATATGGTACAGATGGATTGGAGAAGGCTCGTTGATCTTTTGAAGGGGCATGTAGTTTATTTACAGACGCATAATTTTCCAGATCCGGATGCATTAGGTGCAGCATTCGGCATGCAGATGTTTTTAAAAGCACACAATGTGGAAAGTACTATTTGTTATGCAGGAAATATTGAGAAAAACAGCACAAAGCGAATGATGCAGGTATTTGAAATTACGGCAGTTAATATTGTTGACCTGCCTCATATGAAGGAAACGGATTATATTGTGACAATTGACGCACAAAAATATAATTCCAATATTACAGATTTTATCGGAAATGAAGTGGCATGTATTGACCATCATCCGACTGTGATACCCTGTGTATATGAATATAGCGATATTCGGATTTGTGGAGCCTGTTGTTCCCTTGTGACGGAATATTTTATTAAAAGTGGAACTTCAATGGATACAAATACGGCTACCGCACTTTTATATGGATTAAAAATGGATACGGATTCATTTAACCGTGGGGTGACGGATTTTGATATTGACATATTCGGATATCTGCACAAAATCGCAGATAATCAAAAAATAGTTTCATTATATAATAACAACATGGGGTTGGATGATTTATATGCATATGCCGAAGCAATCCGTAATATTAGAATTTATGATAATGTTGGATTTGCATGGATATCCTTTGATTGTCCGGACGCTCTGATTGCCATGATATCTGATTTTATTTTAGGGCTCGATGTAGTGGAATTTTCAGTTATTTATGCATCAAGGGATGGCGGCTATAAGTTTTCTGTCAGAAATGAAACAGATATGCTTCATGCAGGAACAATTACCCATAAAGCTTTATCCGGTTTGGGGGACGGCGGAGGTCATTTTTCCATGGCAGGCGGTGTTATTACAAGGGAAAAGAGCAGGCTGCTCGGTGATAAACCGGATTTTGAAATACAGAGCCGGTTCTTAAGGGTGATAGAAGAAGAACGTAAGATGATAGGTGACAAGAAAAAATCAGCACAACAAAAAATACAAAATAAAAAGTAAAGATAAGCTAACAATATTTATATGGACAGCAGAATATAATTGAGGATAAGAGAAAAATGGAAAAGCAAAGAATAGTAGTTAAGGTGGGAACATCTACCCTGACAGGTGAAAATGGTGCATTGAATTTTAGGACAATTGATAAGCTGGCGCAGGTACTGTCTGCGTTACATAATGAAGGCAATCAGGTGGTGCTGGTATCATCGGGCGCCATTGCAGTTGGTGTGAATAAGATGAAGCTTCAAAAAAAACCGGCAGATATTTGTATGAAGCAGGCAGCAGCTGCTGTAGGGCAGTGTGAGTTAATGCATATTTATGATAAGTTTTTTGGGGAATATGGCACTATTGTAGGACAGATTCTTTTGACAGCTGAAGATATTGCAGTGAAACAGAAACGGCGGAATCTGCGCAACACGTTTGAAGCGCTTTTGGAGAATGGAATGATACCGGTTGTAAATGAAAACGATTCAGTAAGTCATACAGAAATTGAATCAGACAAAAAGGTATTTGGTGATAATGACATGCTTTCTGCTATTGTAGCAAATTTATGTGAAGCAAATCGTCTGATTATTCTATCTGACAT
>JAIDHZ010000077.1 GCA_029052995.1 Lachnospiraceae bacterium
TCATTGATGACGGAAGCGAATTGTTCGGAACAAAATCCGGTAATGGTTTTCGTGATTTATCTGCTTATGACGAAGATGGGAATGGGTGGATTGACGAAAACGATTCCGTATATACCAAATTAAAAATATGGACTAAAGATGCGTCAGGCAATGATAAGCTGATGGATTTAAAACAGGCTGACATCGGCGCAATCTATTTAGGAGCCGCAAATACAGAGTTCACACACAAAACATTAGATACCAACGAAACACAGGCCGTTGTTCGCCAGACAGGATTTTATTTACACGAATCTACCGGTGCCGCCGGAACGATTCAGCAAATCGATTTTGCAGCAAATTAATTATCCTTTAACACAAAAGACCTGCTGTACTAAAGTAATGTACTTTAAGACAGCAGGTCTTTCATCATTTATTCGTTTCTAATTGCCGCAAGAGGACTTAATTTGGTTGCACGCTGCGCAGGGAAGAAACCGGCAATCATACCAATCAGGGTTGAAAAAACTATAGAAGCCAAAACAAGCCACATCGGAATTAAAGAAATATTCGTGCCCGCACCATATTCCGACATCATCATAGGCGCCAAAAGCTTATTTACCAAAACAGACAGGCAATAACTTAATGCAATTCCGGCAATTCCTCCAAGAAGGCCTATAAACGCGGCCTCTGTAAGGAACATGGAACGTATATTACCGAGGCTGCATCCTAATACCTTCATTACACCAATCTCTTTTGTACGTTCGTATGTGGACATTGTCATAGTATTGGCAATACCAATTGCAGCAACCAGTAAAGCAACTGCACCAATTCCTCCAAGAACTGCTTCGATAATCATAAATTCCTGTTCAATCTCTTCCAGCCACTCCTTATTTGCTTCACCACGGTAACCCATAGACTGAATCGTTTCCAATACAGTTTCTACATTATCTGATTCATCTACTTTTACGGTCAGCTGGGTGTATTTCAAATCGCGAAAAGGCTTTCCGTCTTTGTCAGTGGGCTGTCCCGGAATCACATTATTCACAGAATAATTTTTCTTCAGGAAATCCTTTAGTGCCTCCATACCGGTATAACAATTGTAAGAATATTCCGTATATGTCTCAATGTCTCCTTCGGTAATTCCGCATACTTTTAACTGTACTCTCTTCATTGAAGACGAAAAGCTGCTGTAGGATATATTGTCATCATCATCCATAAAGTCGTCACTGCTAAAATCATCAGAATCGCTTGAAAAATCATCCTCAGGTGTAAAATCGTCCAAATCGTCAGAGTCATCTGAATCACTGTCAGATGCTTTACTACCGGTACTAAAGGCAGGATCGACATAATCCCCCGTCGAATCTGAGGAATTTCCATCTGCCTGGTCAAAAGAATCCTCTACTTCTATTCCTCCCACCACCGGAGTGGTCAGCAAATCCACATTAGGCAGAACATCGTTCTCCCAATAAGGATATTCTCCTGTTGTATAGTCATAAAATTCTGCCAGAACCTGGTTGCCCGCAATAATCTCCATATTACCTTTACCGGAAGGCAATTTCCCTTCGCCGAGTTCAATCTTTTCCAGATAAGAATCTGTCACACCAATTAATGTTATATAATTTTCGTATTTACCTGCCTGTATCGGCATACTGTACCATAACTGCGGTTCAACACTCTCCACATGTTCAAGATCCAGAAAAGTCTGTATTGTACTATCACTTAACAATAAAAGATCGGATCCGGAATCACCATCCGAAGAAACAATGATTTCCGTTAAACCACCGGCACTGCCGACCTGTGCCATCATTGCCTCTTTTAACCCAATACCCAACGACAGCATTACAACAATAGAAGCAGTACCAATAATAACTCCTAATACCGTTAAAACAGTTCTCATCTTTCTACGCCACAAATTTGTAAGGCTCATTCCAAGGATATCAGAAATCTTCATTCTCTATATCATCCTCTCCTTCATTACCACTATCGCCACTGTCATTATAACTGATATTACTGCCATCATTATCAATGATGACATCCGGGGCATCTTTATCACTAATATTATCACTGATATCATCACTATCATCGAAGTCATCATCATCATCTGCTAACAGCTCTGCCATACGTTTTTTCTTTTTCATGACAATAAAGACTATCACTCCGGCAATTGCCGCCAGTATAACGATTACAAGTGCAATAATCAGCCAATTCAAAGAACCGGAATCATCTTCTTCATCGTCATCCCCCATAAATTCATCGTTAATTTCTGCCATCTCGACATCATCACCGACATAACATGCAATCTGCTCTTCCATTTTGCCTTTATTTCCCTCTGAGTCTTCATAAGAAATCTCAACTTTAATTGTACCTGTTTCCGAATTATCTTTTTGAGCAACCAAATTTAAAGTTGCATATGCCGAAGAAGAGCCGGCAATGTTGCCTACATAGTTGTCATCACAGGATACAGCATCATCTTTTACAGATACATTAACATTATAAACCCCTGCTGTTCCCTTATTATTAATGGTAAACATCAAGCTTCCTTCTGCTCCGACTGCCAGCTGCTCTGGTGACATGGACACATCTGTCACACCTAATTTAACTTCCTGATATACCGGAATTGACAGGTTATCACTGGATGTAAAATTATTGCCCTTTCCGTCATCAAAATCACCTTTAACCACCAGTATATAATTCTTTTGTGCCAAATCCGCAGAGGTCTTCATCTCAATTTTTAAATCACCGGTTTTTCCCGCTTCAATTTTTTCCACATAAACCGCACTCGAACCGGAGGTTGGCAGAAAGTTACCCGCTTCATTTCCAATTAAGAATTTGCCATTACAAAGTGAGGTTGACTTTGAAGTGTTCTGGATATGGATAGTGAGGGTGAATTTCTCACCCGCCATAATCTTTTTCGGCTTTGTATCATATCCCTTAATAATTAATTTAGGTGCTGTCGCCTCATCGCTGGAGCTGCCGCTGGATCCACCTCCTGAGCCACCGCTATAACTATAATCGTCATCATCATCGTCATCATCATCGTAACTGCTACCGGAGCTCCCTCCTGAGTTTCCTCCACTGGAGCCGGGAGAAGTTCCTCCTGAAGTACCTCCTCCGCTGCTGTCAGAAGAACTGGTAAAGTATATATTAATCGTTTTAATAATGTAAAAATCCTCTGAAGAACCATCCTCTGCAATCTTTGTATATTCTCCGATAAACCTTACACTGTGATAGCCTGTTGTAATATCCGAACGTGCCTGCATCTCAAATGATGCATCCATGCTTTTTTGTTGTTTTTCATCGTCACCTGCAGAAATGACTTTATATGCATCACCGCTTGTCTCAAATGGAAAGGTATTGTCAATTACCGGATATACGCTTTTTACTTTTACGGCAGATGTATTATTAGAAATTAATTTGAACTCAATCTTAACTTTTTTCCCTGCTTTTCCAGTAATGGATTTAGATAGTTCTATTCCTACATCTGAGTTTTTTCCAAGCTTACCATTTGCATCTACATTGTCATTATTGGATGAATCTGCCACTTTTGTTTCCGCACTTTCAGTTCCCGATTCCGTTGCATTCACCTTTCCCGCACCCAACGGCGCAGAAGTCAAAAGAACACCACATATAAAAATTGCTGCCGTCTTTTTCAATAATCCCGCCGTTCTATTTTTTAATCGTCTCATGATTCATATCCTCCACACAATTCGTACTTCTATCTTCCATTTTAACGATTTTACCATCAACAATTCGAATCACTCTATCTGCAATAGCCGCCAGACTATCGTCATGCGTCACCATAACCAGTGTCTTTTTCTGCTCATTTACAACCTTTCGCATCAAATTCATCATATCCTTCGAAGTCCTGGAATCCAAATTACCTGTCGGCTCATCCGCAAACATGATTTGGGGATCTACAACCAAGGCTCTCGCCATACCGACACGCTGCTGCTGTCCACCGGACATCTGATTAGGCTTGTGCAGTGCATGTTCCTTAAGTCCTACCAGCTTGAGCATCTTTACCGCTTTTTTTAGTCTTACTTCCTTTGGCATTCCTCTAAAGGAAAGTGGCAGTGCAACATTCTCTAAAGCATTCATTGTTCCTAACAGGTTAAATGACTGAAAAATAAACCCGACATTTTGCCGCCTGAACTTCACAAGCTTGTTTTCATTCATCTTTTCAATATGATGTCCTGCTATAATAATCTGTCCCTTTGTCGGTTTTTCCAAACCTGCCAGCATATTGAGCAGGGTTGATTTACCTGAACCGGAAGTTCCTACAATTGCGCAAAACTCGCCCTCATAAACCTTAAAATCAACGCCATTCAGAGCACGAACCTTGTTAGTTCCTATCTTGTAAATTTTATATAAATTGCGAACTTCTATAACAACATTCCGTTCATCACCAGACGAGCCATTAGTCAAACCGCTACCGGATGAATGATCATCAGGCAATTCTCTCTTATTCAAGTCAACACTGTGTAAGTTCCCAACCGACTGTAACTTTTCAGTTTCATCTTCCTCTATCTCCCTGATATCTTCTTTGATTACATCAATATCCGGGTTCACTATAATTGTATCGTCAAAACCGGACAATTCTGTTTCTAATTGCCCTGCTGACTCATCTGTATACCTCAACCTTGCATCCTCCATATTTTCATACATGAAATGTATGCTCTGCTATGTCTGCATTTATCACATTTGTCAGTATACCATATTTTGTGGTCATTAAAAGCTTTTTCACAATTTTTCATAAAATTTTAATACTTTTTATGATTTCAGATTTTGAATTTCCTTTAGCCAGAGTTCGGCCGAAGCATCACTCGGCATGCGCCAGTCACCCCTGGGGGACAAGGAAACCGTACCCACTTTGGGACCATCCGGTACACATGACCGTTTAAACTGCTGCGAGAAAAATCTTCTATAAAAAACATTCATCCATTTTATAATATTTTCGTTATCGTAATCTTTATCAAATGCATACTTTGCCAGCCGGTAAATCTTTGACGGTGAAAATCCAAACCTTATCATGTAATACAAAAAGAAATCATGCAGTTCATAAGGACCAACAATATCCTCAGTCTTTTGTGCAATTTTTCCATGCTCAGGCGGCAGCAGTTCGGGACTTACCGGTGTAGCAAGCACATCTCGTAAAATTACTGCTGTCCGTTCATCAGTCTCATCTGCATACCACCCAACCAAATACCGAACCAGGGTTTTGGGAATGGAGACATTTACTGCATACATGGACATGTGGTCTCCGTTATAGGTTGCCCAGCCAAGTGCCATCTCAGACATGTCACCGGTTCCAATCACTAATCCACCACATTTGTTAGCTAAATCCATCAATATCTGGGTACGCTCCCTCGCTTGCACATTTTCATAAGTTATATCATGCACATTTTCATCATGTTCAATATCTTTAAAATGCTGTCTCACCGCATCTACAATAGAAATTTCTTTTAAAGTCACACCAAGGGATTTCGCAAGGCTTACTGCATTCTGATAGGTGCGGTCTGTTGTTCCAAATCCCGGCATCGTAACTGCAACTATGTCCTTATGCGGCATATTCTGTAAATCATAGGCCTTTACTGTCACAAGCAATGCAAGCGTAGAATCCAGCCCTCCTGAAAGACCGATTACACAGCTTCTGCATCCTGTATGCACCAAACGCTTGCGAAGCCCCATTGCCTGCAAATTAAGAATTTCTTCACACCGCTGTTTTTTCTTCAACTCGTCCGCAGGTACAAAAGGCGTCTTTGAAATATGCCTTGTAAGCCCTGTCTCCTCTAATCGGTATTCAAACTCCGTTTGTGTATAAATTTCTTCCAAATCCGCATTTCCGTTGCCAAATGTAGTCATCTTTCTCCGTTCTGCCACAAGTTTATTTATATCAATTTCCGCAATAGTAAGTGTGTGTTCAAATAATTTTGACTCTGCTAATACATTACCATTTTCTGCCACCAGGTTATGTCCGCTATATACCAAATCCTGTGTTGATTCGTCATTTCCCGCATCCGCATAAATATAGCCTGCAACCAGTTTTGCAGACTGCATTGACACAAGGTTTCTGCGGTAATCCGGTTTTGTCGCAATCTCATCACTGGCAGACAGATTACAAATTACAGTTGCTCCCATTATCGCTTGCATAACCGATGGAGAATCCGGCATCCACAAATCCTCACAGATTTCTCCTGCAATAACAAGGCCTGGTACATTCCTGCATACAAGCAAATTCCTGGCGCCAAAAGACACCTCCTGTCCGGCAAGATTTAACCATCCTGACATCCCTGCCGGCCCACTGCTAAAATATCTCGCCTCATAAAACTCCTGATAATTGGGAATATGGGTCTTTGGCACAACATTTAATATAGAAGAACCTTTACAAAATACAGCCACATTATACAGATTGTTCCTATACGAAAGAGGCATACCCACAACATATAAAATATCCATATCCTTTGTCTGTTCAAGCAGCCACGCAAGCATATTCTCACATGATTTTAATAATGCATCCTGCAAAAAGAGATCTCCGCAGGTATACCCGGTAATACAAAGCTCAGGAAAAACCAAAAGCTTTACACCTTTTGTTTCCGCTGTTTTTATACATTCTAATATCTGTTTTCCATTATAATCACAGTCCGCAACCTTAAGCTTTGGAGAAACAGCTGCAACCTTAATAAACCCATCCTTCATATTCTTAATTTCCTTCCTGTCAACCTTTTATTATCAAAATATTTTTTCTTATTTATACAAACTTAATATTATAATCATCTGCTATTTCCCGGAATCGCATCAATTACAATCTCATCCTGTACTTTATTAACAATGAATGCATCCGGCATGTATCGTCCCAATCCGCTTACACTGGAGGATTTTGTAATATATTCTCCGTTATACCACATCACCGAAGAGCTTCCTCCATCCAGGTTCATTGCCTGATAAGCATTGTAATTCGATAATATCTGCTCGCAGTCAGCCACAGTACAGCCGAGGCTGTGTCCCGGCTGACGTCCGTCTATCACAAGTAAAAGAATATCACCACTTTTAGTTTGCCCAATAGCTGACCGGGGCTGGATTCCCATGCCATAAGTTCCATCTACAGCACTGACACCGTCCGCAATCAATGCAGGATAAAATTCAATTGCCCATCTGTAATCCTCCACAATATCACTGGAATAATTAGTAATATACATCAAATTATTCTTTTTCAGACCGCAAAACTTCCAGTCACCGCCATTAGGATGTCCATAATCTACACCGTCAATTATCAGAGAACCTTTTACCTGCCCTCCTGTACCAACACCATCAACATCTTTAAAGCCGCTGGCATTAATAACCAGCAGTGCATCATTCGTCTCTCCAAATGAACCCGCTTCCTGTCCATAGGAGCCCAATGATTCAGATTTTGCCAGTTCAACCTGCTCAGGATTTTTTACAATGGCCAATTTACCCTGATATCCTTCTCCTTCAATCTTTATAAGTATCAGGTTGTTTGCCGTATCAATAACCAAAATCGGATCTCCATTCACAGTTTTCAGATTTTCCTTTTCTTCAAAGTCTTCAATAAGAATATTTTCATACCCTTTATTTGTCAGAGTGGAATTATCTTCCAAATACTTGCGAAACAATGCGGTATCCAGCTCCCAGTATTTTTCAAAAAAGTCATTTGCCTCATTGTCTAATTCATTCTCATCCCATTTGCTGCTTATTTTTTTCTGTTCTTTTGTATTTTGTTCGTACTTTGCCATCACTTCATCAATTACGCTTTGCGGAAAAAACAGCGTTGCCAGCCACTGATGACTGTTTGTAGTCATTGCTGTCTCTATATAAATTGTACGCCATTTAGCAATAAAAGGAATATCTGAATATACAATTGTCAAATACATTCCAACCATGAAACCCAACAAAATACCAAAACAAATCAGCCTCTTCTTTAATCGTCTTTTTTTGTCAGGAGCCTTTTTCATCAATTTATCTTCATTTATTTTCAAATTGCTGCTTTTATCCATAACAAAACTCCTTACTCTTTTGCATGTTTGATATTGTCATATTATAATCCAATTTAAATTTCTTGTCCATTCTTTAAGCTTTGGAATATACGTTCAATTTTACTAACTATTCCTTTTCTTATACTTATTATTGCCCCATCTGTCCAGTATAACTCACATTAAATATCTTAATGTTTGCCGCCGAATGATTAGTGTGGGTTATAGCTGATTATTACAATGTATATTTATCAATATTTGGCATATATTAATACATCATAATTAATAAACCAAAAGGAGGCGTGTATTTATGACATACCCATTTGAAGTAGAAGTTCTTCCTTATGGATATGCGGATTTATCCCCATATCTGGATGCTGATATTCTGCATTACCACCATGATAAGCACTATGCCACTTACGTTGAGAAGCTAAATGAAATTTTGAAAAATTATCCTAATCTGCAAAATATGACTTTAGACGAATTGTTAATCAAAACCGAAGAATTACCAAACGAAGCAAAAACTGCCATAAAAAATAATGCAGGCGGTGTGTATAACCACGAGCTGTATTTTTCCTGTATGAATAACAACGAAAAGGAAATGCCCACAGACCAGTTAGCGCTTGCCCTCAATGCTGCCTTTGGCTCCATTGATCAGTTTAAGGCAGAGCTTGGCAGTGCCGCCATTAACCAGTTTGGTTCCGGATATGCATGGCTTATATTAAGTAACGGCAAACCTGAAGTAATTGCTACGCCAAACCAGGATACACCAATTTCCCTGACCGTAACCCCGCTGCTCTGCATTGATGTATGGGAGCATGCCTACTATCTGCAATACCAAAACAGACGTGCCGACTATGTGAAAAACTGGTTCAACCTGATTAACTGGGATTTTGTAGGTGCACGGTATATGTCGCTTATGAGAAAGTAATTCGGAATAAGTTATAGAAACACTGCCCTATAGGCTAGTGTACTGACACGTTGATAATTAGGCAAACCCACTTGTCTATCTGCTACGTTGGATTTTCTAGCCGTAGCCACCGCTACGCCGTCGAAAATCCGCCTTGCAGATGGACAAATATCCTGCGTATTTTTACAATTTACAGCAATAATTCTCTTATCTCAGGCAGCATTTTTACACTTCTTGCCAGAATTTTGTTCATGTGTGCAATTGCGGTTCCGTAATTGGTAAACGGAATATCCTGGTCTATTGCACACTTCATTCGGTAACGAACCTCTCTCTCATTTAACATACATGCACCGCAGTGTATAACCATGTCAAAAGCCGATAAATCCTCTGGAAATTGCGTACCGGAACAAAATACAAATTCCGTCTCCACACCGGTATACTTCCGAATCCATGCCGGTAATTTAACCGTGCCGATATCTTCACACTGTCTGTGATGAGTACAGCCTTCCGCAACCAGAATACGGGCACCCTCTTTCATGCCGTCAAGTGCATTCGCCCCCTTCACTGCTGTCACCAAAAAGCCCTTCCACCGTGCCATTAAAATAGAAAATGAGGTAAGAGGCACATCTGCCGGCATCACCTCAGATACAGCGGCAAATGCCTGACTGTCCGTAATCACAAGCTTAGGTTGAGTACCAAGCTTTTCAAAGGCTTGTTTAAGCTCTGTGTCCTTTATCACAACGGATACTGCTCCTGCTTCTAAAATATCCCTTATTACCTGCTGCTGGGGCAAAATCAGCCGTCCCTTCGGCGCCGCACTGTCAATGGGAACCACTAAAACAACCGTATCTAAAGGCTCTAATAAATCCCCCACAATCCTAAACCTTTCCTCATCCACTTTTACCATATTGGCAAGCTTTTCTTTTAAGGCATCTATATTTTCCCCCTTTAATGCGCTGACATAAATGCTGTTTTCCCGGTCATCTGTTTGTGCATTCCTCTCTTTTCCTGACTGTTCTTCCAAAACCGCAGACAAATCTGATTTATTATACACAACTAAATAAGGAACCTCCTTTTCTTGAAACAGAGCAAGAGTTTCCCTGTCTGCCTTAGTTAATCCCTCCGGTGCGGCCGCAACCAAAACCGCCAAATCTGTCTTATTTAATACCTGTCTGGTTTTCTTAACCCGCAGTTCACCTAGGTCTCCCTCATCATCCATGCCAGGTGTATCAATAATCATGACGGGACCAAGGGGGAGTAATTCCATTGCCTTGTATACCGGATCTGTTGTGGTTCCCTTTGTCTCCGACACAATGGAAATCTCCTGCCCGGTAACTGCATTAACAAGACTGGATTTACCCACGTTTCGCTTCCCGAAAAATCCAATATGTATCCTGTTTGCTGCCGGTGTATTGTTCATTGACATTTTACCGCCTCCCATTATATCTAGTGTACTGACACGTTGATAATTAGGCAAACCTACTTGTCTATTTGTCTATCTGCTACGTTGGATTTTCTAGCCG
>JAIDHZ010000078.1 GCA_029052995.1 Lachnospiraceae bacterium
CTTTTAAAGCAAAACATAAAAATTAAATCTTTTGTATCTTCTATAGATTGTAGAAAATACTATATATGGTATAATTGATATACAGTTAACTGATACGAAGGGTGCAGGAAACTGTGATAATAAGCCTTTCGTGGGAGAATGGGGAAAAGGTTAATTGTAATAACACGAGAAGGAGTTGACAGATAATGAAGTACGTTATTAGTGGCAAAAATATTGATGTTACAGAAGGGTTGAAAGAAGCGGTTTACACAAAACTGGATAGACTTGAGAAGTATTTTAATGAAGACACCGAGGTTCAGGTGACATTTTCTGTGGAAAAGGACAGGCAGAAGATGGAAGTTACAATTCCGATAAAGGGTAATATCATTCGTGCAGAGCAGGTAAGTGATGATATGTATGTTTCTATTGATTTAGTAACTGAGGTAATTGAACGACAGATTTCAAGACATAAGAAAAAGTTAGTAGATCAGGCACAAAGTGCAGCATTTTTCCAAAAATCATTTATTGATGAGGAAATTCCGGAAGATGATGAGATTAATATTATCCGTACAAAGAGGTTTGCAGTAAAGCCTATGGATCCGGAGGAGGCATGTGTTCAGATGGATTTGTTAGGGCATAATTTCTTTGTATTCCGTAATTCCGAAACGGACGAAGTTAATGTGGTTTATAAGAGAAAAGGTAATACTTACGGATTGATTGAGCCGGAATGTTAGGAAAAATATAATATTTAGATATAGGGTTGCCGATACGGCAACCCTTTACTTTTGGAAAGATTAGTGTTAAAATGAAGAACGTGTGATTATCTTTATTTATTTAGGAGTGTTGAAATGAGTGTATTTGAAAAACTATTTGGAACACATAGTGAAAAAGAAATAAAACGTATTTCGCCAATTGTTGACAAAATAGAACAATTGGATGAGTCTATGCAGGCTCTTAGTGATTATGAATTAAAGGATAAGACCGAAGAATTTAAGAAAAGGCTTTCAGAAGGCGAGACATTGGATGATATATTAGTGGAGGCCTTTGCAGTTGTACGTGAGGCGGCGGCAAGAGTGCTGGGTATGAAGCATTACCGTGTGCAGCTGTTTGGTGGTATATTGTTACATCAGGGGAGAATTCCGGAGATGAGGACCGGTGAAGGTAAGACACTTGTTTCCACCCTTCCGGCTTATTTGAATGCTCTTGAGGGAAAAGGTGTGCATATTGTCACGGTGAATGATTATCTGGCAAAGCGTGATGCTGAATGGATGGGACAGATCCATGAATTTCTAGGCCTTAAGGTTGGTGTCATCCTAAACAGCTATAATAATGATGAGCGACGGGAAGCCTATAATTGTGATATTACATATGTCACAAATAATGAATTGGGCTTTGATTATCTGCGTGATAATATGGTTTTATATAAAGAGCAATTAGTGCAGAGAGAGCTTCATTACGCAATTGTGGATGAGGTGGATTCGGTGCTGATCGACGAGGCAAGAACCCCGCTTATTATTTCAGGACAGAGTGGAAAGTCAACAGAGCTTTACCGTATGTGTGATCTTTTAGCCAAAAGAATGAAACGTGGTGAAGGCGATGGAGAGCTTTCAAAAATGGATGCCATTATGGGTGTGGACATTGAAGAAGATGGAGATTTCCTTGTCAACGAAAAGGACAAGCAGGTTATGCTGACTGCGCAGGGTGTAAAAGAGGTTGAATCATTTTTCCATATTGAAAATCTGGCAGATTCAGAGAATTTAGAGATTCAGCATAATATTATTTTGGCTTTGCGTGCTCACAATCTGATGTTTAAGGATAAGGATTACATTGTAAAAGATAATGAAGTGCTAATCGTAGATGAATTTACCGGACGTATTATGCCGGGACGCCGTTTTTCTGATGGTCTTCACCAGGCGATTGAGGCAAAGGAGAATGTAAAGGTAAGAAGAGAAAGTAAGACATTAGCAACCATTACATTCCAGAATTTCTTTAATAAGTATAAGAAAAAAGCAGGCATGACCGGTACGGCTTTAACAGAAGAAAATGAATTTAGAGAGATTTACGGAATGGATGTTGTTGAGGTTCCTACAAATCTTCCTGTTGCCAGAGTAGATGAAAATGATTCTGTATTTTGCACGAAAAAGGAAAAATTAAATGCTATTGTAGAGGACATTAATGAATGTTATCGTAAAGGTCAGCCGGTACTGGTAGGTACTATTACAATTGATTCTTCAGAAGAAATTAGCCGATTGCTCACTAAAAAACATATTCCGCACAAGGTGTTAAATGCGAAGTTCCATGAGATGGAGGCAGAGATTATTGCACAGGCAGGACAGATGAATGCAGTGACAATTGCAACGAATATGGCAGGACGTGGTACGGATATCAAGTTAGGAGAGGGTGTGAAAGAATTAGGAGGTCTCCGTATTATTGGTACAGAGCGTCATGAATCCCGAAGAATTGATAACCAGCTTCGCGGGCGTTCAGGTCGTCAGGGAGATCCGGGACAGTCCAAATTCTATCTTTCTTTGGAAGATGATTTGATGAGGCTTTTTGGCTCAGAGCGGGTGATGGGGATGTATCAGGCTCTTAATATTCCTGAAGGTGAAGAGATTCAGCATAAGACTATTACAAGTTTTATTGAAAAGGCACAGAAAAAAATTGAGAATAATAACTTTGGAATCCGTAAGAATCTGTTGGATTATGATGAGGTCATGAATGAACAGCGTGAGGTTATATATAAAGAACGCCGTCGGGTATTGGATGGTGAAAGCATGCGGGAAGTTATTTTTAACATGATCAACGAAACGGTAGAAGAAGTAGTAAACCGCAATGTTTCAGAAGATTTTTCACCGGCAGAGTGGGATATGAAGGAATTAAACCGTGAGTTATTAGATATTTTTCCTATGGAAAAGATTATTCTGTCAGATGAAGATAAAAAATCGCTTACCAAGCAGGATTTGATTCAAAGGATTAAGGAAGAAACAGCTAAACTGTATGAGGGAAAAGAAACGGAATTTCCGGAGACAGAGATGATTCGCGAAGCGGAACGTGTGATTTTATTAAGGGTAATTGACCGCAAATGGATGGCTCACATTGATGATATGGATCAGATGAGACAAAGTATCGGACTTAGGGCATATGGACAACGTGATCCGCTTGTAGAATACAAATTTTCCGGATTTGATATGTTTGAGGAGATGACAGCGGCAATTCGCCAGGATACAGTTAAAGCGATGATGCATATCCGTGTAGAACAAAAGGTGGAACGTGAGGAAGTTGCAAAGGTGACAGGAACGAATAAAGACGATTCATCTGCCAAAGAACCGGTGAAGCGCAAGAGTGCAAAAATTGGTAGAAATGATCCGTGTCCATGTGGCTCGGGAAAGAAATATAAGCAATGCTGCGGAAGAAATGCATAAATTATATTAAATTATTATAGAAAGAGGTGATACTGTGATAGAGACAGATGCATACAAATATGAACTTGCTCAGTATGAGTCGCCATTACAGGAAGTGAGGGATTCACTTTGACATCCCTATCAAAAAGGATAAGGTGGCAGAGTTAGAGGCGGATATGGAAGCACCCGATTTTTGGAATGATGTAGAGCGTTCCAATGAAGTAATGAAAACCGTGAAAACTTTAAAAGATACATTGGCAGCATATGATCAGGTGTCAGGGGAATATGAAGACATAAATGTTTTGATTCAAATGGCAGATGAAGAAAATGATGCCTCGCTTGTTCCGGAAATTGCAGAATTAATGGAAAGCTTTAAAGAACATTTTGAGAGCCTTCGTATTCAAACATTATTATCAGGTGAATTTGACAAAGACAATGCAATTGTAACATTACATGCCGGGGCCGGTGGAACAGAGAGCTGTGATTGGACAGGAATGCTTCTTCGTATGTATACCAGATGGGCAGAGAAAAAGGGATTTTCAATTGAAACTTTGGATTATTTAGAGGGTGATGAAGCCGGAGTCAAATCCGTAACATTACAGATTAATGGAGAAAATGCTTATGGCTATCTAAAGTCAGAAAAGGGCGTACATCGATTGGTACGCATATCTCCGTTTAATGCTGCCGGAAAACGTCAGACATCATTTTCTTCCTGTGATGTTATGCCAGATATTGAGGAAGATATTTCGGTTGATATTAAGGACGAGGATTTGCGGATTGACACCTACCGTTCAAGCGGTGCAGGTGGACAGCATATTAATAAGACATCTTCAGCTATTCGTATTACGCACATTCCTACAGGAATTGTAGTACAATGCCAAAATGAGCGTTCACAACATCAAAATAAGGACAAAGCAATGAAGATGCTGATGTCAAAGCTTTATTTATTAAAACAGCAGGAAAATCAGGAAAAATTAGATGACATCCGTGGAGAGATTACAGAGAATGGTTTTGGAGCTCAAATCCGTTCATATGTAATGCAGCCTTATACTATGGTAAAGGATCATAGAACGGGTGAAGAGATTAGCAATGTAAATGGTGTGTTAGACGGTAATGTAGATTTATTTATGAATAGCTATTTAAAGTGGATAAGTTTGAATAAGGAGTAGGTGTATGGAGGAATCAAAGTATGTTGTCTTCCGTTTGGGAGAACAAAAATATGGGATGAGTTTGCAGCATATTAATGGAATTGAGCAGGGATATCACATAATCCCTGTTCCTAATGCACCGGAGGGGATTAAAGGTATTATTAATCTGCGTGGTGCGGTTATCCCTGTATACAGCCTGCTTGAACAGTTTGGCATGGAAGGCGTGGTGGAAGGTGAGGATAGAAGCTTGTTGATTACAATGAGCTCCGGTACTTCCCTTGCTTATGAAGTGGATGAAGTTATTACCATTGAGGAAGTTACGGATGATAACCTGAATAAGATGCCCAAGATGGCTTCTAATGATGAAAATGCTTATCTTGACAGAGTATTACATATTGGAGAAGATATTGTTATTGCGATAAATGTTGAGAAAATTTTATCAGAGGATATGAGAAAACAGGTCAACGATTTTATTGAAGAAAGACAGCAGTAAAGAATAAATAATTGGAATAAATGGTATTTTAACAAATATACAAATTAAGGAGGAAGATATGGTTAATATAGCAGTGTTAGGTTACGGTACGGTTGGTTCCGGTGTAGTTGAGGTTATTAACACAAACCATGACAGCATTAACAAAAAGGCAGGCGATGATATTAAAATTAAATATGTGCTTGATTTGCGGGATTTTGAAGGAGACCCTGTTCAGGAGATTTTAGTACATGATTTTAATATTATTTTAGAGGATAAAGATGTTGATATTGTTGTAGAAGTAATGGGCGGTGTAGAGCCAGCCTATACCTTTACAAAGCAGTCTTTGTTAGCAGGTAAGAGTGTATGTACTTCTAATAAGGAATTAGTTGCAAAGCATGGTGCAGAGCTGCTTGCAATTGCAAAGAAAGAAAATGTGAATTTCTTATTTGAGGCATCCGTTGGTGGGGGTATACCGATTATACGTCCGTTAAATAGTTCGCTTACCGCAGATGAGATTACAGAGATTACAGGGATTTTAAATGGTACCACCAATTACATTTTGACTGAGATGTCTGAAAAAGGAGCCGCCTTTGAGGATGTTTTAAAGGATGCGCAGGATAAAGGTTATGCGGAGCGCAATCCGGAAGCAGATGTGGAGGGGTATGATGCCTGTCGTAAGATTGCTATTTTAACTTCGTTAGTTGCGGGTTCCCAGGTGGATTATGAAGATATACACACAGAGGGTATTACAAAGATTACCGATGTAGATTTTAAATATGCAAAGGAACTAAATGCTTCAATAAAGCTTTTGGGAATGAGTAAAAAGGTTGATAATACATTTTATTCTATGGTTGCACCTTTCATGATTGGAAAGGATCATCCTTTGATTGGTGTAAATGGCGTATTTAATGGAATTTTTGTACATGGCAATGTATTGGATGATGTTATGTTTTATGGCCGTGGCGCAGGAAAGCTTCCTACCGCAAGTGCAGTTGTATCCGATGTAGTAGACGCAGTAAAGCACAAGGGTACGAACATAATGACAATCTGGGAAGAACGTAAGACAAATCTTGGACTGTTTGAGGAATTTGAAAACAGGTTTTTTGTCCGCATGAAGGATAAAGGCTTGGATGATAATCAGATGCTTGATATCAAAAATGAGTTTGGTGACGTATTATATGTTAAGGCATCTGATGTAAAGGAAGAACTTGCATTTATTACCGGTCCGATGAATGAAAGTGTTTTTGCTGAGCATATAGCAAACTTTGATGATGTCTATAGCGTTATTCGCATAGATTTTTAATGAAATATATTGACCATTTGCCTGAAAAGTAGTAAATTAGGCTTTGGGTTTCAGACAGCTATAACATGTAGGAGGAAGCAAGACAAATGTTGATTGTAAAGAAGTTTGGCGGTACATCTGTTGCCAATAAAGAGAGAATGTATAATGTGGCAAACCGTTGTATCGAGGACTACAAAAAGGGTAATGATGTAGTGGTTGTATTATCTGCTATGGGTAAGTACACAGATGAATTAATAGATATGGCGAAGGATATGAATCCAAACCCTCCAAAACGGGAGATGGATATGCTCTATACTATTGGAGAGCAGATGTCGGTTGCGTTAATGGGGATGGTGATGAACAATTTAGGTGTACCTGCTATTTCTCTAAATGCATTTCAGGTAGCAATGCATACCACATCTGTATATGGAAATGCAAGAATAAAGCGAATTGACAGTGAAAGAATCTGCCACGAGCTTGAGCAGAGAAAGATTGTAATTGTAACAGGATTTCAGGGAGTTAACAAATTTGATGATTATACTACATTAGGACGTGGTGGTTCAGACACAACAGCAGTTGCACTTGCGGCTGCATTAAATGCTGATGCATGTGAAATTTATACGGATGTGGATGGTGTCTATACTGCTGACCCACGTAAGGTTCCAAGTGCAAGAAAACTTAGCCGGATTACGTATGACGAGATGTTGGAGCTTGCAACATTAGGTGCAGGGGTTCTGCATAACCGTTCAGTAGAGCTGGCAAAGAAGCAGGGAGTACAGTTAGTAGTACGCTCTAGTCTTAATACTTCAGAAGGTACCATTGTTAAGGAGGATACAAAAATGGAAAAAATGCTTGTGAGCGGAGTAGCTGCGGATAAAGATGCAGCTAGAGTTGCATTGATTGGATTAAAGGATGAACCGGGTGTGGCATTTAGATTATTTAATCACCTTGCCAGACATAACATTAATGTTGATATGATTTTGCAGTCCGTAGGCCGTGAGCAGACAAAGGATATTTCTTTTACAGTTGCGGTAGATAATGCTGAAGAGGCAGTGGAGATTGTGGAAAGACATTTTCACGAATATGAGAAAATTGATGTGGAAAAGAATGTTGCAAAGGTATCAATTGTTGGTGCAGGAATGATGAGCAATGCCGGTGTGGCAGCAAAGATGTTTGAAGCACTATATGATGAGGGAATAAATATTAAGATGATTTCTACTTCCGAAATCCGTGTTTCTGTACTGATTGATGAGAAATATACAGAAAAGGCGATGAATGCCGTTCATGATAAATTTGGTTTAGGGGATAACTAATATATATAGGGGAAACTCAAAAAGAAACAAGAGGGGAACAGTTGCCAGGTAACCGTTCCCTTTTATGATAGATTTCTGAATGGAGGCAGCAGTCAGATGAATATAGGGTTATTTACAGATACCTATTATCCTGAATTAAATGGTGTGGCAAATTCGGTATATTTGTTGAAAAAAGAGCTGGAGAAAAGAGGGCATAATGTATATGTCATTACAACTAAATCTCCCGGTGCGCCTGAAAATGAAAAA
Source organism: Lachnospiraceae bacterium (assembly GCA_029052995.1). GTDB lineage: Bacteria > Bacillota > Clostridia > Lachnospirales > Lachnospiraceae > CAG-590. The sequence continues at coordinate 7,842 of JAIDHZ010000078.1, forward strand.
GGAGTGCTACGGGTTCCGTCAAAGGCGTGTTCCTTTGTGCCGGAGCGGAGAATAGGGTTGTTTTATCACCCAAAGATTGCACTCAAAATTTATAAGATGAAGCTTGATGTCATTCATACGAATACAGAATTTGCAATTGGTATGTTCGGACGTATTATGGCACATGAGCTTTTTGTTCCCGTAGTTCACACATATCACACAATTTACGAGGATTATACACATTATATAAAAAAATATATTTCAAATGAGGAGAGGGCAAAGAAGATTGTTAAACTGTTTAGCAAATTCAGCGTCCGTGGTGCCGAGGAGCTGATTGTACCAACGAAAAAAGTTGAGGAACTAATGCGTAGATATGGTGTAAAGCCCGATATTAATGTTATTCCGACAGGTATCGATCTTAGCAGGTTTAATAGTTCTGATACAAAACAACAGAGGAATAAATTGAAGGCTTCCCTTGGGATTCCGCTGGAGAATAAGGTTGTACTTTATCTTGGAAGGATTTCCGAGGAGAAAAATATAGATGAAGTAATGGGTTATTTAGACGTCTATATGAACAAACATAGTGATGTGACATTTTTAGCCATTGGTGATGGTACTTACCGCACAGCTTTGGAAAAGAAGGCAAAGGAACTGAAACACACAAGACAGATGATTTTTGCTGGGGCTAAGCCATGGGATGAAATCAATCATTATTATCAGATTGCGGATGCATTTGTATCGGCTTCCACCAGTGAAACACAGGGACTTACTTACATTGAGGCATTGGCTGCAGGTGTACCGATTGTTGCCAAAAGAGATCCCTGTCTGGATGGTGTGTTGATTCAGGGCAAAAATGGTTATGATTTTGAAGATGAGCAGTCCTTTATAGAGGGAATTGACAGGATATTATATTATTCGAAAAATAATAATTTTCGGAATAATGCCATGGAGAGCGCAGAACCATTTTCTACGGAACAGTTTGCAGGCAAGGTAGAAAATATCTATTATCATGCGATAAAAACGCATAAAAATATTTTGCTGCGAATGGCGGGAAGGGTAGCAGATAAAATAGGCTATGAGAGAACGGGAACAAAGCCGTTAGGCGGGCCGATGACAATGAATCTTGGCTGTTCTGATTTGGATGCCAGCCGGATTGCGGTTGGCTGCATGCGGATGAATGGACTTACCGTGCTGGAGGCAGCAAAGTTTGTCGATACTGCATTGGAGAAGGGAATTACTTTATTTGACCACGCAGATATTTATGGTTGTGGGAAAAGCGAGGAGATTTTCGGACAGGTATTGGCAGAGAATAAAGGCATGCGGGAGCGTATGCGTATTCAGACAAAATGCGGAATACGGGATGGATATTATGATTTCTCAAGAGCACATATTTTGTCCTGTGTAGAGGACAGTCTGAAACGGCTTCAGGTGGATTATATAGATCTGCTTGTGCTGCATAGGCCGGATGCTTTGATGGAGCCGGAGGAAGTGGCAGAAGTTTTCATGCACCTGCAAAAACAGGGAAAGGTAAAGGAGTTTGGCGTCAGTAATTTTAATTCATCTCAGATTGAGCTTCTGCAGTCTGCGTGCAGAACACCGATTTTAGTGAATCAGATGCAGTTTGGATTGCTGCATGCGGGTATGGTGCGCCAGGGAATGGAAACCAATATGGAATCAGATGGAAGTATTCATCATGACCAGGCAGTGCTGGATTATTGCCGCATGCGGGGAATTACGATTCAGGCATGGTCGCCTTTGCAATATGGTGTTTTTGAGGGAAATTTTATTGATAATGATAAATTTCCACAATTAAATGACAGATTAGAAGAGCTTGCCCGACAGTATGGAGTGACAAAAAGCGCTATTGCAGTGGCATGGATTCTGCGGCATCCGGCAAATATGCAGGTGTTGGTGGGTACCATGGATGTACAGCATTTATCGGAGCTTTGTAAAGCGGCGGAGGTTCACTTAAGCAGACAGGAATGGTATTCGCTTTATATCGCAGCGGGACATAACCTGCCTTAAAAATCGATGAATTAAGAAAGGAATTAGAAAGGTGAAAGAAAAAACAATGAGAAAAAAAATAACTTTAGGATTAGCATGTGTAATGGTGATGTCTGCCTTAGGTGGGTGTGGAACTGCAAAGTCTAAGTATCTTTTAGATGTGGATTATACAGACTATGTAAAGCTCTGTGATTACAAGGGTGTGGAGACAGATAAAGTTGTCTATGAGATTACAGATGAAGCGGTACAGGAAGAGATTGAATTGATGCTGTATGACTATGCGACATATGAAGACATAACGGATAGGGGAGTACAGAAAGGTGATTATGTTGTAATAGATTATTCTTCCAAAATGGATGGAAAGGATGCGGAGGACTATTCTGCTGAAGAAGAGGAGATTTCACTGGGTGATGGATATTTTTATCCGGAGGCTGAGAAGGCATTGGAAGGAATGAAAGTTGGTGATACTAAAGAGGTTGAAGTGACACTGACAGATGAGTTTGCCGAAGAGGAGGATATCGGAAAAAAGTTGCAAATGAATATTACGCTTAAGT